>JANNRX010000001.1:0-2826 GCA_031401875.1 Hyphomicrobiales bacterium
AGGCTGGATGGTGCTGCGAGAGAGGATTGAACTCTCGACCTCACCATTACCAATGGTGTGCTCTACCACTGAGCTACCGCAGCGCGTCGCGGTTGCGATACGATGGAACGGATTGCGAGGCAATCCCTAAAGAGTGATGCCGAAAGCTTACCCGCTCAGGATTGGCCACCAAACCCTCTGGGCGAGGGGCTGATGACCTGTGCGGCGCGGTTTGTCACTTGCAGCACGGCGAGTGCCCTCTCGTTTGTGCCATCTGGCCTGAACCGGAAGATGCCATCCTGTCCGGCGAAACCTGATGGATTTGTCAGCGTCTGCGATGCGAAACGGTTGCTGCCCTGGGTGCGCACGAGAGCTGCCGCGAGGGCCACGGAATCATAACCGATCGTTGCTGTGCGCGTCGGACTGCTGCTGAAGCGTTTGCGATAACGCTCGGCAAAGGAGTTGAAGCCGGCAGCATCAGGGGCGGAAAACCAGCCGCCCTGCAACGCAGGTTTCTGCAGCACGCTCAGATCGTTCCACACACCGGTTCCCAGGATCTGCACATTGCGAATACCGGCCGCTGCGATAGCATCTGCGGTGATGGCCATAGCATCAGTCAGATCGGTCGCAAGCAGGGCATCAACGCCGCTGATCTGGTCCGCCAGAGCGCGCGCTGCGGCAGCAGCCTGCCCAGGCGCATAACGCTGAATGGGGCCTTGTGTCAGACCAAGACTACTAATCTGCTGTTGATACTCAGCAACGATAACATTGCCAAAAGCCCCTTCCGGCAGGAGTGCGGCAATCGACTTTTTGCCACGCCCGGCAGCGAAGGACATGATCCGCGCCACGTCTGTCTGCGGCGCAAAACTCAGGAGATAGACGCCTGGTTGCGCCACGCTCGTGTCGCTGGAAAAAGCAATCATCGGACGACCGGCCGTTTTTGTCAGAGGGCTGGCCTGCTGCACAGCAGTGGCTGTAAACGGTCCAAGCACCAGTTCTGCTCCTTCGCTGAGCGCCTGCTGCACGGCGTCACGCGCACCCGCAGGATCGCCCCGGTCATCCTTGACCAGCAACGTGATCTCCGGATTGTCGAACTCGCTCATGGCAAGATCCGCAGCATTGCGGATGGCGGCTGCCGCAGCACCAATGCCCCCGGCAGCAGAAAGCGGCAGTATCAGACCGACGCGCACCGAACCGCTGCCAATGCTGTTTCCCGGTGCAGAAGGCCCTGATGATGGCCCAGATGACGATTGACCAGGAGACAGCGGATCAATCCCCGATCCGCCGCCACACGAAGCAGCCATCAAGGCCATGCTTGCCGTGCCGGAAAGCGTGAGTATCCTGCGCCGGGTCAAACTGAGTTCAGAAGGACTGGACATCTCTTTCCTATCATCTTTCGCGAATAATTGTCGCGGTTATGATACCTTACAAAAGATTAACGCATTTGCATAAAAACGAAAAATCAGAGATTTTCCTGATAGTGCTAGGCTGTAGTGACCATTTCACCAAATAGCCTGAAGCTCAGTTTCTTTTCTCCAATAGCCAGCCCTGCAACACCGGAATTCAATGTCTGCGCCAGTCCAGGATATCTCTACGCCCATCGTTGCTTCCTCGGATGATGGTGAGGCTGCCCGTGTCTGGTCCAGCGGGGGCAGCATCTTCCTGGCGCAAAAGCTTTTGCCCGGCTTGCATATCGTGGCAACGCCCATCGGAAATCTGGGCGATATTACCTTGCGCGGACTGGCAACGCTGGCGGCGGCGGACATGATCCTTGCCGAGGACACCCGCATGGCGCGCCGCTTGACCGATCATTATGGCATCAAAACATCGACACGCCGCTTTGATGCCCATGCAAGTGCGGCGCAGACCGCCATCATCATGGCTGAGCTAAGAGCTGGAGCAGCCTATGCGCTGATCAGCGATGCCGGCACGCCGCTTGTGTCGGATCCCGGCAGCACGCTTGTTATCCAGCTTGTTCAGGCCGGAATTGCCGTTCATCCTGTTCCCGGCGCGTCTGCACTTCTCGCCGCACTTGTTGTCGCCGGAATGCCTGCCGACCGTTTCTTCTTTGAAGGTTTCCTGCCGCCAAAAACGGGGGACCGTCGCCGCAGATTGCGTGCACTGGCGGGGGTTCCGGGTGCTCTGGTCTTTTATGAAGCGCCCCATCGCATTCTTGAAACGCTGGTTGATCTGCAAGCCATACTGGGCAACCGGCATGCTGCCGCCGCACGGGAACTGACCAAGCTTTACGAAACAGTAATCCGTGGACCCTTGAGGGACATCACAGCCCATTTCGAAAAGGAAGCGCCACGCGGCGAATTCGTCCTTGTCATCAGTCCGCCGGAAGAGGCCGTGGAGGAGAATGGCGCGGACCTCGATGAGCAGCTGACAGCGTTGATGCAGCAAATGTCGGTCAAGGATGCCGCCGCTGTCATTGCAGGCGAGCAGGGTCTGCCCAAACGCGAGGTTTATGCCCGCGCCCTGCGTATTGCCAGCAAAACACAATTGAGAGACAAGACAGAATGAGGGGCGAAGACCACCGCCGCAGCCTTGCCAATCTGCGTGGAATCGACGCCGAGCGCATCGCGCTCATCCTGTTGATCGCCAAGGGGTACTGGCCCATGGCGCAGCGCTATCTCGGCCATTCCGGCGAAATTGACCTCATCATGAAACGCGGTCGCGTTATCGTGGCCGTAGAGGTGAAGGCACGCAAAAGTCTGGAGGAGGCAGCCTTGACGATCACTCCCGCCAAGCTTCGCCGCATTGGTCTTGCCATGAACCAGTTCCGCAGCAAGCACCGTTTGAGCGATGAATACGTTTACCGCTGCGACGCGGTGCTGATTGCGC
>JANNRX010000002.1:0-5040 GCA_031401875.1 Hyphomicrobiales bacterium
GACGCTCTCCCCCCATACGCTGCGAACGCAGATCAACCCGGTAAATATTGAAAGAGGTACTCTTGGCTCTGGCTTCATCCACCATCGAGGCAATGGCTGAGCTGGGTCCACACAGTTTCTCCAGGCTCATGCGCTGCAGAAAGGCCCGCCCGATATCGAAAAATGCCTCGGCAGCCGGATTGGCATCATTGATCATGCCGTTTTCAGCCACCAGAAGCAGCGGATGAGGAAGTGCCATGGAGACACGGTCCAGGCCCGATGTTTTCATTGCAACATCACCCTTTTGAGCCATCATGCCGCTTTTTGCGCCTCAACAGAGCCAAATGCCTGAACAAGACCATGAATGACAATGTCGGGGTTGGTCTCAGCGCAGAGTGAGTTTCGCAAATGCGGCGCGACGTCAGAGCCAAGAGCCGTAGCCTCCTCAAGATAAGCCACAACATGCTTGCGGGCATGGCGAAGGCCAATCGAAAGGCCCATGCTGGAGAGCAGGAATTCGTAGTGGCGGACAGCGGCATCTGCCATCTCTGCTGCTGTCGGTCGCACCCATGGCTGGCCTGCAAGCTGCGCCGCAATCTCTCCCACGAGCCAGGGCTTCCCCAATGCTCCACGACCGATCATGACCGCAGCCGCACCTGATTGCGCCAGGGCTTCGCGGGCTTTCGCAAGATCAAGTATATCGCCATTCACCACCACGGGCAGCCGGGTCGCCTCTACCGTATCGCGCACGAGCCCCCAGCGCGCTTCGCCCTTGTAGAACTGGCAGCGAGTCCGTCCGTGCACCGTGATCATCTGCACGCCGAGCGCCTCAGCGCGTCTTGCAAGTTCCGGCGCGTTATGACTGGCATCATCCCAGCCAAGCCGCATCTTGAGTGTCACCGGACAGCGGGTGGCAGCAACCGTGGCTGCGATGAGACGGCTGGCATGATCCAGATCACGCATCAGGGCCGAACCAGACCACCCGTTGGTGACGCTCTTGGCCGGACAACCCATATTGATGTCGATGATATCCGCACCACCTGCCTCTGCCGCCTTTGCGCCCTCAGCCATCCAGTGTTCCTCGCAGCCCGCGAGTTGCACGACATGGGTGTCGATCCCCTCGCCTTCCATGCGAAGAACAGCATTGGCCTTGCCCTGGGCCAGATCGTCCGACGCCACCATTTCCGAGACCACAAGAGAGGCACCAAAGCGTTGGGCCGCGCGGCGAAATCCCGCGTCAGTCACCCCGGACATGGGCGCAAGCAACGCCCCTTGAACACAATCAAGAAAACGAGGCGCTCTCATATTTGCTTGTTTATTATGCATTTGCCTATTTTTTATGCAAATTAAATATCTGCCTCAAAATAATGCTTTTCTGCCCAAGCAGCAAGGTTTATCCATCGCCGGTGCTGGCGAATGATCCAGTGACAGGATACAATAGTTTTATGTTTGATGCTGAACTGATCGGCTTGGCAGAGCAAAGCCTTGCAAGGCTTCGAGACAAGACGCAACGCTGCGTTACAGCCGAGAGTTGCACCGGAGGGCTGGTTGCGGCCCTGCTGACCGCTATTCCCGGTTCCTCGGATGTGGTGGAGCGAGGCTTCGTTACCTATTCGAACGAAGCAAAGCGGGAGATGCTCGGCGTCTCTGCTGCAATCATTGCCACGCATGGCGCTGTCAGCGCCGCCTGTGCAGAAGCCATGGCAACGGGCGCGCTGGCGCATAGCAATGCGGACATCGCCGTATCAATTACCGGCATTGCAGGGCCAGGAGGCGGATCCCCGGAAAAGCCGGTGGGGCTGGTCTATCTGGCGGTGGCAACAGCGGAAACATGTGCTGTGAGCGAGATGCGCTTTGGCCCGCAAAGCCGGGATGACATCCGGCGATTGTCAGCCATCAAGGCGCTGGAACTGCTGCGTCATTAGCCCGGATTTCCATAGATCTGATCCGCCCGCGTTTCAAATGCCTCAACCATTTTGCGGACAACCGTATCGAACACGGCGCCCGCCAGCATCTGGAAAGTCCGTGAACGGAAGGCGTAATCAATATCAAACGTCACCACGCAACCATCGGCATCGGGCTTGAAACTCCAGCGGTTTTCGAGATGGCTGAAGGGTCCGTCGACATATTCCACGAGAATATTCAGGCTGTCGCGATCAAGCGCAACGCGTGTCGAAAAACGCTCGCGGATCATCTTGTAACCAATCGCCATATCCGCCAGCAGTACCTCCGAACCATTCACGCCCGTGGTGCGGCGGCGGACGCTGAGACTCGCGCACATCGGCACGAATTGCGGGTAACGCTCCACATCGGCCACGAGATCAAACATCTGTATGGGCGAATGGCGTAGCGCACGGGAGGTGACGTAATGGGGCATCGTTACCCAAACACGCCGACGCCGATAAGATAGCGGTGCATTCCGCCGATCATCAGGCCATAGGCTATCAGCCCACCGATGATGGCGGCAGCATCCTGTCCAGGATTTGGAACGAAATTCGCGCTCTCGGGCACAGGACGACGGCGCATATTGATGAAGCCGATGATGGCCCAGATCAGGAATCCGCCAAACAGCAGCACCGAACCAAGATCACCATTGGCGATGAGATGACCCAGCGCCCAGAGCTTGACTGCAAGGATCATGGGATGCTTCAGCCGCGCCTTCACGAAGCCCTTGGTATACGCCAGGAACAGCAGTGGGAGCACGGGCAGCATCAACAGGACGACGAGATGGCGTGTCCAGACAGGTGGATTCCACAGAGAGATATACCCGCTGGCACGGTAATCCGCGAAACCCCAGATCATGAGGATCAACCCCAGCAGCGACACCAGGCTGTAGCCAACCTTGAAAAGATTGTCCCCCAAAGTGCCGATCAGCGCCGCGCGCCCGGAGCGGTTCATGCTGAATGCATGCATTCCCAGGAAGATAACAAGGCCGAGGATGAGGAGGGTCACGTCAGCTATTCCTTTGGGCGCACAGCACCGTCGACAGACGATGCCTGGCTGCTCATTCGTATCGCTCTAGCAACCCCTTTGTCGCCTGTCACCCTTCACAGGTGTTACTGCGTTTTTGGCACCCCCGCCAGAAACTCTCGCAGCGGCTCGGCATAGAGCCTTGCCATACCACCCGTGGTGCCATGGCCGCCCGTATCAGGGCTGCCGGGGATCAGATAGAGCTTGCCGTTCCTGACGCTCTTCATCGCTTCGACCATCAAACCGGTTGCGACGGGATTGCGCTCGTCATCGGCTGAGTTGATCGCCAGCAGATGCGCCTTGATCGCGCCCAGCTTCGGTGCGGGGTTATAATCAGCGGATGAGGCCCATTGCCAGATGAAATCATTGGCATCCGCGGGCGGGTTGGCGGCAAGGCGGGCGGTCACGAGTTTGTCAGCGGCCTCGCGCGTGGGTGCCTGCTTCTGATAGGCGAGATCGCCGCCATTGGTGCCGGTGGCGTAGAATACATTGGCGATGCGCAGCATTTTGGGCTGGGTCGTATAATTCCCATCCTGATACTCCGGATCGGATTTGATTGTCTCGATCATCAGGCGACGCATCATCCAGTTGCGCGACGACATTTCGGTCGGCTGCGAGGCCATCGGTGCCAGTGCGTCCATCATGTCGGGATAGCGCGTCCCCCAGATCCAGGTGTGCATGCCGCCCATGGAATTGCCCATGACCAGCCTGAGACGCTTGATGCCCAAGCCTTCGGTGACGAGGCGGTGCTGCGCATCGACCATGTCTTCATAATTGTATTTCGGGAACTTCGCCTTCAGCCCGTTGGAGGGCTTGGAGGTGCCGCCGGTGCCAAGCGCATCCGGAATAATGATGAAATGCTTCTTAGCATAAAGCGGCTGGCCGGGGCCATACATCTGCCCGCCAAAGCCGGGCGTCAGCATGTTGGCGGAAGATCCACCCGTGCCATGCAGGATCAGCACGGGCGGATTGGCAGGATCACCAATGGTCTTGTAGGCGATCCTCAGTTCGGGAAAAACCTCGCCGGTCGAGAACTTGAAATCCTTCGCGATGAATGTTCCGTCCACCGGCGCGGGGAAGTTGGGGGCCTGTTGCGCAAAAGCGCCCGTTGCAGCCACAAAAAGCCCTGCGGCAAAAGCTGTGATCCTGAATGCAAACATGTTCCCTCCCGAGGATGGCTTCGTCTTGTGGCGAAGCGATTATGGGGGAGAATATTCGCTTGGCAGCGGATCGCAAGGTTTGTCTTCTGTATTATGGCAGACCATCGAGATACGCCTCAATGTCATCCAGATCGGCGGAAAAGAGATATTCCTTGTCACCAAAAACAATCGTCATGGTTTTGCCATCGCGCAGCATGTAGCCGCCATGGGCCTGCACCAGTTTGTCGGGCTTCTGGCAGATCATGAAATGCAGGCCAAGGCGCGCGCAAAGGCGCTTGATACGGCGCTCGCGGGAGGGATCGGAGGTCTTGCGGCTCATGTCTGTTGTGTGGTCATCAGATTTTTTTGCCCATAACGAAGCATTACTCCTCAACATGATTTGCGTAGATCTTGCAATTTGATATTTATCTAACTAGTCATTTGACTAGTTAGATACAAAGGAACCTTTGATGAAAAGCTGGCCCGTACAAGATGCCAAGGCACGCTTCAGTGAGCTGCTGGAGACCTGCCTGAAAGACGGCCCGCAGCTCGTGACCAAGCGCGGTGCGGATGCCGCTGTGCTGGTGCCTGTCCGTGAATGGGTGCGCATGCAGAAATCGGCTCAGCCAACGCTGAAGGAGTTGCTTCTGGCGGGTTCGCCGAGGGAAGAATTGCCAATTCCTCCGCGCGGGAGCCAGCGCCGCCGACCGCCTGCGGCGCTCTGAACCATGTATCTGCTGGATACCAATGTCGTGTCGGAACTGCGCCGCACCCGGCCCCATGGCGCGGTGCTGGCGTGGCTGAAATCCGTGAACGACGCTGATCTCCACCTCTCGGCGGTGACCATCGGCGAGATTCAGGCGGGCATCGAGATGACGCGGGAGCAGGACGCCGCGAAGGCCGTCGAGATCGAAGCGTGGCTGGAGCAGGTGGCCGGAACCTTCAATGTGCT
>JANNRX010000003.1:0-6142 GCA_031401875.1 Hyphomicrobiales bacterium
CGTCCAGATGAAAATGATCGCAAACATCAAGGCGCTTTCGAGGCTGAAGCCACCCGTCACGGCCGCCCAGCCGATCATGGGGGGGAAGGCACCTGCGGCACCACCGATCACGATGTTCTGCGGTGTCCGTCGCTTGAGCCACATCGTATAAACCACGACGTAAAAGAAGATGGTGAACGCCAGCAGCCCGGCAGCCATCCAGTTGGTCGCCATACCAAGTGTAATCACAGATACGGCGGATAAAAACAGGCCGAATCCGAGAGCTTCGCCCGGCAGGACCTTGCCACTGGGAATGGGGCGCTTGGCGGTGCGGTGCATGATGGCGTCGATATCCGCATCAAACCACATGTTCAGTGCACCGGATGCGCCGCCCCCAAGGGCAATGCAAAGGATGGCAATGACACCAAGACCGGGATGAAGTTGGCCAGGAGCTGCAATCATGCCGACAAGGGCTGTGAAAACCACCAGGGACATGACGCGCGGTTTCAGCAGCGCAATGAAATCACGCGCTGACGCCATGGATACGTCTTGCGGTGCTGCATTCTCCGTTATGCTTGTCATCTGGTTCATCTGTGTCTCGAAAATCCTCGGCTTTTGACAGCCTCAGCAGAGGGGTTCACCGGGAGAGCAATACCCTCCCGGCACCGTGTTCTTAGTGTCCGTGATCATCCACAATGCGTGGCAGGGTCTCGAACTGATGGAAAGGAGGTGGTGAGGGCAGCGTCCATTCCAACGTGGTCGCACCTTCGCCCCATGGGTTGTCACCGGCAGGAACCTTGTCCGCAATGGCACGGTAGATGCCGTAGAAGAAGATGAGAAGGCCAGCTGCGAAGATGTAGGAGCCCATCGAAGAGATGTAGTTCCAGCCCGCATAGGCATCCGGATAGTCAACGTAACGGCGTGGCATGCCTGCAAGCCCAAGGAAGTGCTGCGGGAAAAACAGGATGTTTGCACCAACGAAAGACACCCAGAAGTGCAGGCGACCAATCCAGTCCGGGATCACGTAGCCTGTCATCTTGGGGTACCAGTAGTACCAGCCCGCAAAGATCGCAAAAACAGCGCCCAGCGACAGCACGTAGTGGAAATGCGCCACGACATAGTACGTATCATGCAGGACGCGGTCCACACCTGCGTTGGCAAGCACGACGCCCGTGACGCCGCCTACGGTGAACAGGAAAATGAAGCCGATGGCCCAGAGCATCGGTGCGGTAAAGCGGATCGAACCACCCCACATCGTTGCAATCCAGGAGAAGATCTTCACGCCGGTCGGAACCGCGATCACCATGGTTGCAGCGACGAAATACTGCTGCGCGGCGAGCGAGATGCCCGTCGTGTACATGTGGTGCGCCCAGACGACGAACCCGACAACACCGATGGCGACCATGGCATAGGCCATGCCGAGGTAGCCGAACACGGGCTTGCGGCTGAAGGTCGAGATGATCTGGCTGACAATGCCGAAGGCAGGCAGGATCAGGATATAAACTTCAGGGTGACCGAAGAACCAGAACAGATGCTGGAACAGGATTGGATCGCCGCCACCGGCGGGATCAAAGAAGGTCGTGCCGAAATTGCGGTCGGTCAGCAGCATGGTGATCGCACCGGCGAGCACGGGCAGCGACAGCAGCAGCAGGAAGGCGGTGACCAGCACAGACCAGACGAACAGCGGCATCTTGTGCATGGTCATGCCGGGGGCACGCATGTTGAAGATCGTGGTGATGAAGTTGATCGCGCCAAGGATCGATGATGCACCGGCAATATGCAGCGCCAGAATGGCAAAATCCACGGCAGGGCCGGGCGCGCCAGTCGACGAGGAAAGTGGCGGATACATGGTCCAGCCACCACCGACCCCATAATCACTCGGACCAGCACCGCCGGGCACGAACAGGGAAATCAGAAGCAGTCCAAGTGCGGATGGCAGCAGCCAGAACGAGATATTGTTCATGCGTGGAAACGCCATATCCGGTGCCCCGATCATGATGGGGACAAACCAGTTGGCAAATCCGCCGATGAGCGCCGGCATCACCATGAAGAAGATCATGACAAGCGCATGCGCAGTCACGAAAGAATTGTAGGTGTGCGGATTGGTGAAATACTGAAGGCCAGGCTCCTGTAATTCCATGCGCATGACAACGGACAGACCACCACCGATAATCCCCGCGATCAGCGCGAAGATCAGGTACATCATACCGATGTCCTTGTGGTTGGTCGAATAGACGTAACGGCGCCAGCCCGTTGGATTGGCGTGGGCGTGATCGTCGTGATGAGCGGCGGCGTGTGCCATGATGATTTACTGCTCCTCTTTCAATTACTGCTGTGCGGGCACGAATGGATGGACGGGACGGAAGCCCGCAACTTTTGGCTCAAAAGTGCCTGTCGTGGAGGCGTATTTCTTCTTCGCTACTTCCTGCCATTCGGCATATTTCGCGGGTGAGACAATGCGGATCGCCATGGGCATGAAGGCGTGGTTGGTGCCGCAGAGTTCCGAGCACTGACCGTAATAAATACCTTCCTTGGTTGCCTTGAACCAGGTTTCGTTCAGACGACCGGGCACGGCGTCACGCTTGACACCGAGCGAGGGCATGGCGAACGCGTGCAGAACGTCAGCTGCTGTCACCTGGACACGGATAACCTTGCCGATGGGCAGGACGACCTCGTTATCGACCGCGAGGAGACGTGGTACATCACCCGGCTTGGCACCTTTGGAAATGGCATCTGCGCGCTGCTTTTCGTCCAGCATGATCGCGTCGTAATTGAAACCACCTTCTTTTTTCTCGTATTCAACACTCCAGTACCACTGCTTGCCTGTGACCTTGATGGTAATGTCGGCCGGTGGAATTTCCTCCTGCATTTTCAGCAAGCGGAAAGAAGGAATGACAATCGCCATGAGAATGACGACGGGGACCACGGTCCACACCACTTCGATCATGGTGTTATGGGTGGTCTTGGAGGGGACCGGATTGGATTTTTCGTTAAATTTAAACGCGCAATAAATCAGCAGGCCAAGAACGAAGACCGAAATGACGGTAATCAGCCAGAACAGAGCATAATGGAAAGTCGCAATGAAATCCATGATCTCGGACGCTGAACCCTGCAGGCCGGTCTGCCAGTCATAGGGCTGGCCAAGCCCGCGCTCTTGCTGTGCCATCGATACTGTCGAGGCCAGTGTTGCCATCAAGAACGCTGTTAGGCGCCACCATGCATGCGGCATGATCATTATCCTTCTCTTTATCCAGTCTTTCAGCAGGGCCATCACAACGAACTCAGACAGCTATCCTGATCATTGTGCTGCTTTCACCACAGCCCGCGCCGTCTTTCAACCGTCAGCTTGCATATGGCTGTGCGTCATAAAGAAGCAAAATCAGATTGTCGCCTGAGATCAGGCAAAAAATCGCCATAAATCAGATGCGTTCCAGCTCTGGCTTGACTGATTGACCGCCGCTGCTAACGCAGAACATGTGGGTTTCACCAATGCAAGAGAATCACGTGATGAGCCAATCAACAGGAGCCACAATGAAAACCTGGAAGACAATGGGGTGTGCCAGGGCATGGCTTGTTATGACGACAGCGCTTTGCGCGACTGTTTTCACAAGCCTCTCCTTGTCCCTCAATGTTGTGTGGGCTCAGGGGCTGGTCCGGGGTAATTTCAATGACTGGGAACTGCGCTGTGAACAGCAGCAGGGCAAGGATGAGCAATGTATCCTGTATCAGAACGTCGCGGATGAGAAGGATTCCAACATCAATGTTGTTGTGGTGATCCTCAGGGTGGCGGAAGCAGCAGGTGCTGATGGCAAGCCTGCCACCAAAAGGCCTGTGTTGCGCGTGATCGCCCCTCTAGGCGTTCTGCTGCCGCGCGGACTAGGACTGCGCATTGAAAGTGCTTCTGAAAAAGATGCGCAAGGCAAGCCCACGGTCAAGGATATCGGCTCCACCGGTTTTGTGAAATGTGTGCCGTCCGGCTGCGTCGCGGAAGTCGAGATCGACGACAAACTGCACAACGAGCTGAAGAACGGATCAACCGCAACTTTCATCATCTTCGACAAGCCAAACGAGGGCAGGGGCTTGCCGTTGACGCTTGTGGGTTATGAAAAAGGCATGTTGTCCCTGAAATAGCGCGGTTATGGCCTTTCGGCAAAAATCATGCGATGACACTTAATCTGTTGATATCTGGTGATGATGATGCGTTTTGCTTTTCCATTGACTGTCGCGATGACCCTTGGCCTTGCGGCTTGCGGAGGTGGCATTCCGGGATTTGGCGGCAGCAGCACGCCTGAAGTGACGCCTTCCGGCAGCAGTCAGGGTGCGGGATCAGGCGTGCGCAATCTCTTGCTTTACGGGGGCACCACCGTTCCGCCTGCAAGGCCCGCCGAAACTGTCGAGAATGATTACACCTGCCCCACGGTTGGCGTGCTTGAGAATGGCGCTGCTTTCCGTAGTGGTGGCACCAGCGCCTCCGGATTGTCTTATCAGGCTTCGCTGGTCGGCAATGCGCGAGAATGCGCCTTCCAGGGCAGGCAGGTCTCAATTCGTGTCGGCGTTGAAGGCAGGCTGCTGCTGGGGACGGATGGTCGGCCCGGCACATATACCGTGCCTGTCAGGATTGTCGTGAAGCGGCGCGCCGATATCGTCACGCAACGCTTTGCTCAGGTCCGGGTTACTGTTCCTGTGAATGAAACGCAGGCAGAATTCAGCTATATTCAGGAAAATATCACGGTTCCTATCGGCGAGAATGATCCTGGTGAGGAATATGATATTTTCGTGGGTTTTGACGCAACGGGTGCGCAGGCACAACGTCAGACGCGTCGCCGCTGAAGCTGGATCTACACAGTAAAACATCGCGATCACGTTCTTTGGCACATTGACTACGGGCATACGTGCTTTATGTCTGGTGATGACAGAACCACGCGGGAGAGTTCATTGTTATCGCGAGATGACAGTGACGCCGAAGGCGCAACCGCCCCGGAAACGCTCAGGCCCACGGACCGCATGGCGGGTTTTTCTCTGGTTGGGAAAAATCCATGTCACTCTGGAAAGCAGCAGCGAGACACTCGCTGCTCACCGACGGAGTAAGTGCTTCGGCTTGTATGCCGTTGCATGAAATCTCTCAGGTCAAGCGACAGAGGGGGCGCTGGCAGACATCTTGTCTGATCGGCGTCGTTTGCCCTTTTTCGCGCGGTGACCCATGGCCGGACCAGCCTCTGACGCTCCCCTTCTCAAGACGCCACTGCACCACGCGCACGTCGCGGCAGGCGGCAAGATGGTCGGTTTTGCTGGCTATGACATGCCGGTGCAATATCCCGATGGTATTATGGTGGAACATCACTGGACGCGCGCCAGCGCCGGGCTCTTCGATGTCAGTCACATGGGCCAGGCTTTTCTCATCGCTGCCGATGACCGGCACGAGACCGTGGCGCGGGCGCTTGAGGCGCTTATCCCCGCCGATATTCTCAACCTGAAGCATGGCCAGCAGCGCTATTCGCAGCTCTTGAATGAGACTGGTGGCATTCTTGATGATTTGATGGTCACGCGTCCGGCTGATCCAACCGACGAGGGTGTGTTGATTTTGGTCGTCAACGCAGCCTGCAAGGAGCAGGATTACGCACATATCGCCGCGCATCTGCCCAAGGGCGTTGTTCTCAAACGCCGTGATGACCGGGCCTTGGTTGCGCTGCAGGGGCCGAAGGCGGCGGCCGTTTTGGCGGAACTGGCACCTGCCGCGGCTGCCATGCCGTTCATGAGTGCCAAGGCAATGCTGATCGATGGCATCTCGGCCTATGTCTCTCGCTCGGGCTACACCGGCGAGGATGGTTACGAGATTTCTGTTGCCGCCGATGATGCTGGGCGTCTCTGGGGTGCGCTGTTGGCCGATGACCGTGTGAAGGCGATCGGCCTGGGCGCGCGGGATTCGCTGCGGCTTGAAGGCGGGCTTTGCCTTTATGGCCATGACATCGACACCACGACATCGCCCGTCGAAGGCGCGCTCACCTGGTCGATCCAGAAGCGGCGCCGCGAAGAGGGCGGTTTTCCAGGTGCTGCGCGTATCCAGAAAGAACTGCGCGAGGGCGCGTCGCGGCTGCGCGTTGGTATCCAGCCCGAGGGCCGCCAGCCCGCCCGTGAGGGTGCGGATCCTGCGCCCCTCGGCGAA
>JANNRX010000004.1:0-4595 GCA_031401875.1 Hyphomicrobiales bacterium
CGGGGGACACATCAACAGAGGCATTGGCAGCAATTGGTCTGTCCAATTCCTTTGCTTTTTCAACAGCAACCGGCTTTTCCAGAACAGCTTGAACGACGGGTTTGGGCGGGGCAGGCGGTTGTGCGAGGCTCTTTGTCTCAGGAGCCCTGATTTCAGGAGCTTTGGCTTCAAAAGCTCTTGAGGGCGAAGGCAACTCAGATGCGTCCACTGGCTGTTGAGACGGACTTGTCCTGGAAAGATTAGGGTTGGGCAGATTGATGCCGGGTTGCATCTCGGAACGCGGAGCAACAGGCGCAGGGGTTGCAACCGGGGGCATTGGCACCGGCTCAACGGCTTGGAGAGCAAGGTTGGGAATGAGTTCAGGCTCGGCTGAACGTGATTCATTGCGCGCCACAACGGGGCGCTCACCGCGCAGCACATTGGTTTCAATCACAACGTCATTGGGGCCGCCGATCATCACCAGATGCTCGACATTATCGCGGCGCACCATGACGAGGCGACGTCCCTCCCGGTCAACCGTGAAACTCTCGGTGATGCCGAGCCTTGGTGCACGTCCGCGCCGGTCAGGTTTATCACTGAAGTTGAGACGGTCACCCAGCGCCTTGCGAATGAGGAACCAGATGATCAGGACCACGATTAAAAAGGCAAAGAAGGTCAGCGCGTAGAATGCATAGCGCAGTCCTTGCTCACCCAGAAACTGTTGTAATATCTGCATTGAGGCAGCAGCCTTTCCACATGGAACACCGATTCCTGTTGTTCTTGTATCATAAAGCAGCGCTGAGGAAGAGTTAGGGTTAAAGAAGGGTTAATTTTTCCACCACCCCTGCACGACCGCAGCAGTACTCCTGCCATAAAACAGCGATCCTTAACCGTTTCTTAACCATAGAACCGGCAAGATTTGCCTATCGGTGACGCTCTGTCCCGATGATGCAAACTGTGGAGGGGTGCTTTTCGATGCTTGGCGATCTTCCGCTTCTGGCGGCCATCAAGGGCCGCATGCAGTATCATCAGACGCGCCAGAAGCTTTTGGCGGAGAACGTCGCGAATTCCGATTCACCCGGATACAAACCGCGTGATCTCAAACCATTCGATATCATGCTTGCGGCGCAGCGCGCCAGCAACACAGGCAGCGTTGGCCCGGCAAGAACCGATCCCGCGCATATCGGCAGTTCCGGATCTGACAGCCCTGGATCACGCCGGGCCGGCCTTTCCGAGACGACCCCGTCCGGCAATTCCGTCATCCTTGAGGATGAGATGCTGAAGATGGCGCAGAACAATTCCGATTACGCGATGGCGACAACACTTTACGGCAAGAGCCTTTCCTACCTCAAGATGGCGCTTGGCAAGCGCGTCTAACGGAGACTGATCAATCATGGACTTTATGAAATCGATACAAGTCGCCGTTTCCGGTCTCAAAGCGCAGTCAGGCCGCATGCGGATCATTTCCGAGAATATCGCCAATGCCGACAGCGCACCATCAAACGCGCAAGCCGATCCATACCGGCGCAAGGTGGTGCGGTTTGAACGGCGTTTCGACACTGATTTGCAGGCTGAAACGGTGCGCCTGGGCAAAGTCGCGCGGGACCAGGGAGCTTTTGGCAGCAAGCTTGATCCCGGACATCCTGCTGCTGACCGGAATGGCTATGTGAAAATGCCGAATGTCAACGGCACAATCGAAAGCATGGATCTGCGCGAGGCGCAACGCTCCTACGAGGCCAACCTCAACGTGGTCACCACATCGCGCCGCATGATGCAGCGCACGCTTGAACTGCTGCGCAGTTGAGGCGCGCAGTTTGAACATGATGAGCATCGGAGAATTCTGAACCATGGCCAGCCCAATCTCAGCCGCAGGCGCCTATGCCGCCATGCAGAAAGTCGGAGCCGCTGGTGTTCTGCCCACGCAGGTCAGCAAGCCGCAGATGCCGGGTGCAGATGGTGGCGGGTTTGCGGGGCTGTTGCAGCAATTTGCCGGCGGAGCAGCCGATAGCGCCCGCAAGGCTGAAAGTTCCATGGTGCAGGCCACAGCAGGCAAAGCGGATCTGGTCGAGGTCGTGACCGCCATTGCCGAAAGCGAAGCCGCGCTCGAAACCCTTGTTGCCGTGCGTGACAAGATGATCGCGGCCTATGAAGAAATCATGCGGATGCCCATCTGATGAACGGCGCTGAAGTCATGGATGTCGCACGCGACGGTATTCTCACCTTCTTCAAGATGGGATTGCCGATCATGCTGATCGGTCTTGGGGTCGGTCTGATCATTTCGGTGTTCCAGGCCCTCACGCAGATCCAGGAACAGACGCTGATCTATGTGCCCAAGATCGTGATCACATTCCTTGGTCTGCTGTTCCTCATGCCTTTCATGAGCGATGCCCTGCAAAGCTACATGATGCGCATCACATCACGCATCATCACGGGCGGATAGGCTTGCTGCTCTGTCAATAGGCTTGCACGTTTCATCGCTGTCAGGAATCAGATTGGATGTCCTGCGCTGCCAATAGCCGCCGAAGAGAACCGATGACGCTGACACTCCTGCCTGATTTTGCCGCCGCTTTCGTCATTGTGCTGGCGCGCATCGGCACGCTGGTGATGCTAATGCCGGGCATCGGCGACCGCACCGTGCCTGCCCGCATGCGGCTCTCCTTCGCGCTGCTACTGTCTCTGATCCTGCTGCCGCTTATCCGGCCAACGCTGCCGCCTGTGACGGGGGGGATCGAACCGTTCATCAAGATCGTCATGCTCGAGGTGCTGATCGGGCTGATGCTGGGTGCCACTGTCCGGATCACGCTCTCCGCCATGCAGCTGGCTGGAACAGTGATCGCGCAACAGATGGGGCTGTCTTATTCCGCCACCATCGATCCAACGGCTGGCGTCCAGAATCCAACCATCGCCACCCTGCTGGTGTTTGTTGCGACGGCCTTGATCTTCGCGCTTGATCTGCATCACCTCTCCATCAGAGGCATGCATGACAGCTACGCGATGATGATGCCGGGCGAAGCGCCACCTGTCGGTGACGCCGCGCAGCTGATCATCAGCACCTTCGTCAACACCTTCAAGCTTGGCATCCAGATCTCGGCTCCGTTTCTTGTCTTCGCGATTGTTTTCAACCTGGGGCTGGGCATTCTGGCGCGCATGATGCCGCAATTACAGATTTTCTTTGTGGCGCTGCCTGCGACGGTGGCGCTTGGTTCGATCATCCTGCTTGCAGCCATCGGCGTCATGATGAATGTGTTCATCACGCATTTTGGTGCTGTCCTCAACCAGCTGATCGCGAAATAGACGCACCATGGCTGATACCGACGACAAGGACCAGAAAACCGAACAGCCGACCCAGCGCAAACTGGAAAAGGCAATCGAGAAGGGCGATGTCGCCAAAAGCCAGGAAGTCACGACCTTCTTCATTCTGGGTGCTGCTGCGCTGGCCCTGACCATCAATGGCAAATCCTCCATGACTGATCTTGCCATGAGTTTGCGCGGGCTGATCGGCAATATCCATCTCATCTCGATCGACAAGGCTGGCCTGACCAAGCTCGCCTGGTTCTCGACCACCACAATCCTGGCGGCCCTTGTCATACCTTTCCTGCTTGGCATCATTGCCTCTGTGGGCGGCAACATGATCCAGCACAGACCGGTATGGTCCGCCGAATCGATGATGCCGAAGTTTTCGCGCCTTTCTCCCTTGAGCGGATTGAAGCGTATGTTCGGCAAGGAAGCCTTGGTCAATTTTCTCAAGGGCATCTTCAAGATGACGCTGGTGGGCGTGGTCATCTGCGCTGTGCTATGGCCCTATCGCGGCTTTTTCGAAAGCATGGCGTCGGTGGATATCGCGAACGCATTGCCCAAGACCTATGGCATGCTGGTGACACTGATCGGCTCGGTTCTGGCGATATTCCTGTTCCTTGCGGGAGCTGATTATCTGTATCAACGCCATTCCTGGATCGAACGCCAGATGATGACCAAGCAGGAAATCAAGGAAGAGTTCAAGGAATCGGAAGGTAATCCCGAGGTCAAGCAGAAGCTTGCCCAATTGCGCCGTCAGCAGTCACAGCGGCGGATGATGAGCAAGGTGCCGAAAGCCTCAGTCGTGATCATGAACCCGACCCACTATGCCGTGGCTTTGCAATATGAACCCGGCATGGAGGCCCCGATCTGCATCGCCAAGGGCATCGACGAACTGGCATTGCGCATCAAGGCGGTTGCACTCGAAAACAATGTCCCGGTGGTCGAGAACCCGCCGCTGGCCCGTGCCTTGCACGCAGCAGTCGGGCTTGATGAACCCATAACCGAAGATCACTATAAAGCCGTCGCCCAGGTCATCGGCTATGTCATGGGCCTACGTCGGTTGAGATCGCGGACGTAATCACTTTTTCAGCTCAACCCGGCGATGTCGCGGCTGGTCGCTGGCCCTGCTGACGGCCCTGGATTTCCTTGAGCGCTTCTTCGGCGGCACGCGGATTGCGCGGTGCGCCCGCAGCCTCGGGGTAACGCTGGCGGTAGATATCCAGAAACTCGGTCAATGTGCTGCCTGCTACCAGGGCACGTGCAATATCACGGAACTCCTGCTGTCTGCTGCGGCTGTTGGAACTCACAAGCTCAAAGGC
>JANNRX010000005.1:0-4273 GCA_031401875.1 Hyphomicrobiales bacterium
TTTGAGGGCAGCGCGGTTAAAATGGCCCATTGTTTCGCGCTTCTGTCTCGCAAACCGGACGGTTTGCTTCACCAGAACCGCTTCACACTGAACCATTTTTCCTCGCGTCCACCATCTGTTCCTAACTGACGACAGGCCCTAACGAACTGGAGTGACACGCGGTCACAAGAAAAAAGCCACTCCCTGGGGAATGGCTTTTTCATTGTTCGCGACGGGTGAGCGTCTGCGGCTTAATTTCTGATTGCTTTTGGCGATCCAGATACCCGGCCATCAAACGACCCTGTTGTGGAACAATGCGACATTGGATCACCTCCCTTCGTTGTTGACGATGACATGAAGCTAACGTGATTCTCGCGTTTGGCGAGAGAAAAAACAAAAACCGCGTGCAAAAACCACAAAAAGGATATTTTTACACTTTTTCAAAGGCTTGGCGTACGATGCTTTCGGAAACGCCGCGGTTGCGGATCATCAGGAATTTGCCCGAAGCCTTGCCGCCGATATGCCAGCGCCCCTCAATCTCTGTCGCGTCGCCATTCAGCGATCCCTCGTAGAGTACGACATGATCCCAGCCACCCGAACCATCATAGGCTTTGGTGAAGCTGACCTCTGTCGCCTGGCGTGAGCCATCGATCATAGCAAAAAGGGTGAGCGGTGCACCTGCTTCACCCACTTCCGATTCATGCGTTGAGCCATTGATGAACGAACCGCCATCAATCAGTGTCGCTACGAAATAAACCGGTTCCCTGAAGGCCTCATACGAATAGAGCCCGTGCCAGACGCCGGTCAGGTTCTGTGATGTATCGGTCATGAACTCCTCATAGCGCGGTTTAAGCCTGAATTGGAATCGCCCGGTTTACGAGAATTTCCTCCCCGGAAATGCTGCATGTATAGGCCAGCGCCTCAACGCCAGCTGAACGGGCCTTGGCGAAGGCATGCGCATAAGCAGGATCCAGATCAGCAGCAAGGCTGAACGCTTCGGCCTGCATCTGGACCACAAAGAGCATGATAGCGCGATGACCGCTCGTAACCTCGCGTGCGAGTTCTTTCAGATGTTTGGCGCCTCTTGCCGTCACGCTATCGGGAAACTCCGCCAGACCGGCGCGGCGCATCAGATGGCAATTTTTGACCTCGACAAAGCAAGGCGGTCGTACCGGATCAGTCAGAAGAAAATCGACGCGGCTGTTTTCGCCGTATTGCACTTCCCTTTGCAACCTCGCGTAGCCTGAAAGCTCAGGGATCTGCCCGGCGAGAATGGCCTCCTCCGCAAGCCTGTTGGGATTGGAGGTGTTGATCCCGACAAGCTGCTGGCCACCCGGCAATCTTGCCTCGATCAGTTCCCAGGAATGCGAGAGCTTGGCCTTTGGATTGACGGCAGGCGCGATGAACACGCGGGAGCCGGGCTCCTGCAACCCCATCATCGAGCCTGGATTGGCACAATGGACAGTGATCAGGCGACCGTCAGCCAAGGTAACATCCGCCAGGAAGCGTTTGTAGCGTCTGACAAGCACTGCTTCGACAAGAGAATTCTTGAACCGCATGAGACTCCTCGCTGGCGTGGGCATCCGCGCAAGCCTTTGGAAAACAGCCGCTTGGAAAACAGCAGCACAACGATTAGAGAAAGCCCATGTCAGAGCAAGCCCATTCAAAACTGTCGACGCCGTCCATAACCGCCGCCATCCTTGTGATTGGTGACGAGATTCTGTCAGGGCGCACCAAAGACAAGAATATTGGCTATATCGCCGAATACCTGACCAGAATTGGTATCGATCTGAAGCAGGTGCGTGTCGTGCCTGATGATGAGGCTGATATCGTGGACGCTTTGAATGCTCTTCGTCATCGCTTCACCTATGTTTTCACCACAGGCGGCATCGGGCCCACACACGACGATATTACAGCAGATTGTGTGGCGAGAGCCTTTGGGGTTAGCATCGACCAGGATCCGCGCGCTGTCGTCATGTTGCGCGAGCGTTACAATGCTGAAGATCTCAATGAAGCGCGCCTGCGCATGGCCCGCATTCCGGCAGGTGCCGATCTCATCGAGAATCCGATCTCACGCGCGCCCGGCTTCAAGCTCGGCAACGTTATTGTCATGGCAGGTGTGCCCAATATCATGCAGGCAATGCTCGATGACGTGGCACCCAAGCTCGAAACCGGCGTCAAGATGATCGCTGAAACCATCGATGCCAATGGTATGCCTGAGGGAATGTATGCCGTGGTGCTGGGAGAGATTGCGCTTGCGCACAAGGATGTCAGCATTGGCTCGTATCCTTCCTTCCAGAACGGCGGATTTCGCAACCAGATCGTGGTGCGGGGCAAGGATCAGACGGCAATATCAGCAGCAAAAGCCGCGATTTCTACGGCTCTTTCAAACCTCACATCGGATAATATTCCGGCCTGAAAGGGCGGAAAAAAACGGTGATTGCAAAAGTCATCGTCATTGCTTCAAGGAATGGAGACTATTATGGCGACGCCATCCTCTGACAAGGCTTTTCCCGTTTCCTGGGATCAGTTCCACCGCGACACCCGCGCGCTGACCTGGCGTCTTGCAGAGCGGGGGCCTTTCAAATCCATTGTCTGCATCACGCGGGGCGGTCTGGTGCCTGCCGCGATCATCGCCCGTGAGCTGGAGATCAAGCTGATCGAGACAGTGTGTATCGCGAGCTATCATAACTACACGGGGCAGGGGGAGTTGAAGGTCCTCAAAGGCGTCGATAGCGCCATATCGGGTGTTGATGGCGGGCAGGGCGTGCTTGTGGTCGATGATTTGGTTGATACTGGCAAAACCGCGCGCGTTGTCCGCGAAATGTTGCCCCGAGCCCATTTCGCCACGATCTATGCCAAACCGGCCGGGCGACCGCTGGTTGATACCTTTGTCACGGAAGTATCACAGGATACATGGATCTATTTTCCATGGGATATGGGCTTCACCTTTCAGCCACCAATTCGTGAAGGTGCCGAGGGCTAATCTGATTTTGCAGAATCGTCATTCGGCTGTATGAGAACCAATCGACTGGGAGCACTGAACTTGCTTGATAAACCTGAGACGACCGTTTCGGTGGCTTTTCGTGACTGGAACAAGCTCCTCGCACCCTACCGCAGCTCTGATCTCAACCGAAGTATTTTTGAAATTGCTGTAACAGCGATACCGTTCATTGCGCTTTGGGCAACGTCATATTTCGCATGGACAATCAGCTTCTGGTTGATGGTGCCTTTTGCGCTGATCACTTCAGGCTTTGTGGTGCGGCTATTCCTGATCCAGCATGATTGCGGCCATGGTTCGTTTTTTCAGAAAGC
This sequence comes from Hyphomicrobiales bacterium, assembly GCA_031401875.1. Taxonomy (GTDB): domain Bacteria; phylum Pseudomonadota; class Alphaproteobacteria; order Rhizobiales; family Beijerinckiaceae; genus JADCCX01. The sequence goes on from JANNRX010000005.1 coordinate 3,295, forward strand.
CGCCAATAACGATTGGGTTGGACGTGTTCTGGGCGTGATTACGATGACGCCTTATCAGGTGTGGCGTTACAGCCACGCCAAACATCACGCCACATCAGGCCATCTCGACAAGCGCGGCTTCGGTGACATTGATACGCTCACCGTGCGCGAATACCGCGCCATGAGCAAATGGGAGAAGATCGGTTACCGGATTTACCGGTTTCCTCTCGTGATGTTTGTGATCGGCCCTGTCTTCGTCTTCGTGCTCAAGCAGCGCTTGCCCTTTGGTTTGATGCGTTCCGGTGCGAAGTTCTGGGTCAGTGCGATGGGAACAAATATCGCCATTGCTGCCACTTTTGCCGCCATGATCTGGCTTGTTGGCTGGAAAGCTTTTCTGGCCGTGCATTTGAGCGTGATCATGATGACCTGCACCATTGGTGTCTGGTTGTTTTATGTGCAGCACCAGTTTGAGGATTCCTATTGGGCGGACAGCAAGGACTGGACTGCCGAAGAAGCTGCACTTTACGGCAGTTCACATTACGATCTGCCAGGTCCGCTACGCTGGATTACAGCCAACATCGGCATTCACCACGTGCATCATCTCTACAGCCGCATCCCTTACTACAAGTTGCCGCAGGTTCTGCGGGACTTCCCGGAACTTGCCGATATTCGCCGCTTCGGCTTCATCGAAAGCCTGTCATGCATCAAGCTGAGATTCTGGGATGAGGCTGAAAAACGGATGGTCAGTCTGAAAGAAGCGTCGATGGCTCCTGTCCAGGCACGTTGACAAACAAGCCCTGAGCAAGCGACGATCTGATCCTTTCGTAATGGGGGAGCAGATGAGACAAGTCGTAATCATGGTGGCATTGGTTGCCGCATGGGTGGGTTCTTCAGCAAGCGCTTCTGCGCTGGATTTTTCACAAAGCGGCAATACGGCGCGCATCAGCGGTGCAGTCAAACCGGGTGATGGTGCCAAGTTCGACGAATTCATGGCCAGACC
>JANNRX010000006.1:0-1701 GCA_031401875.1 Hyphomicrobiales bacterium
TGAATGGTTAGTGAGCACTGACGGCCAGAAGGCTATCGCGGATTACAAGATCGATGGTCAGCAACTGTTCTTTCCCAATGCCACACAGCCCGGCGCCTGAGATGCTGCACAAACGCAGCGCATCGTGGTCATGTCGACGGCCGGGTGCATCTGTTTGAAAATGCAGCGCTGATTGGTGTCCCCTGTGAAACGCCGAACTTATTTGGGTTGTCGATGATCGGGATCGATGCAGCCTTGATTTCCGCAGACAGGCGGCTTTACGTTCGCCTACATACGCCTGGGCAGGCAATCACGATCTGCCCAGCAACACACGCGCCCGCCACTCACTCCAGCTGATCATCGCCCGCTTGCAGTGCGCGTGTCAGTTCGCCGGGGCCGAAGCCATCGCGGTTGTAGATGTCATCGCGGAACTGCACCACGCCTTCCGGCGTTGCCCATGCCGTGATGTAAGCCCAGTAAGTGACAATGCTTTCCTTGAACTTGGCATCGATGCGCTGGCCGGAGCGGATGGCATTCTCGATCGCGTCCCGGTCCCAGCCCGGCGTATCCTTGAGGAGCCATTCAACATAGGAGCGCACGTTCTGCACACGCACGCAGCCCGATGAGACAAAGCGGAAATCATCACCGAAAATGCCCTTGGCCGGGGAATCATGCATGTAGACACCATGCGGCGAATGCACATTGATGCGCATGAAGCCAAGCGAATTGAACTCGCCGCCCTGGTCTTGCCGAAAACGGTATTTTGTCGCTTCATCCGAACGCCAGTTGATCTGCTCGGAGGGAATTTCCTGCCCTGCGCCGTTGAAAATTCGGATCTTGCTTTCGCGCAGGTAATTGGGGTCCGCCTGCATTTTCGGGATCAGATCTTTCTTGATGATCGACGCGGGAACCGTCCAGAACGGGTTGAAATTCACTTCCGTGATCTTGGCGGCCATGATCGGCGATTGACGGTCTATCTTGCCAACGCCCGCTGTGTGACGCGTGGCAACCTGACCAGCCTCGACGGTTTCGACATAAGCAGCCGGAATATTGATCAGCACGAACTTGTTGCCAAGATTGCCAAGGGCAAGCGACTTCAGGCGAATAAGATTGATCTCAAGCTGCTTGAGGCGATTGGTGGCGGGTGTGTTCATGGCCGCATAGGTCTGCGAAGCGACAACACCTGTCTGGCCCAGACCGTGACGCCCCTGGAAACGCTTGATGGCGGCTTCGACATAGGCATCAAACACTGGCGAGGAAGCCAGCGAGCGGTCAAGATCACCATCCTGAATGAGGCGGCGGCGAATAGCCACCACGGTTTCGCTGCGCATGCCCAGACGCAAACGCTCGGCGCGCGGCACGGAAAGGAAACCTCCCTGCGCGACAATCTGCTGATACTGCTGGATCGCACTTTCTGTGGCCTGCACGGTAGCAGGCGACAGGATCGGTGCACTGGAACGAACATTTGTGACGCGCGAACCGTCATCATACCCCGGGCTCCATTCCGCCTGACCGCCGCCGATTGAACCGGCCGGAGCTGCGAATGCGGCTGGTGCAGCCAGAACGGCACCCAATCCACCTAGCACGTGACGCCTGTCAAATCCCTGGCGACTTTCCGGCGAATATCCCATTTCAATCCGTCTCTTCATGGCAATGACCTCTGGAAACCAACGCGACTGACAGGCTTATAATTGGATAACCCTAATAGCGGGTTTCCATATG
>JANNRX010000007.1:0-3134 GCA_031401875.1 Hyphomicrobiales bacterium
AGGCGTGATTCAGCCGCGATGCCTTTGGGCGATATCATCGATATTCCGGCGGAAAAAATCCGCCTTGCCAAGGATATCGCCAAGCTTGAGGGCGAAGCGGGCGGCATCGAGAAGAAGCTTGCCAACGCCGAGTTTGTCGCCAAGGCACCCGACGAAGTTGTTGAAGAAAACCGCGACCGTCTGGTGACATTGCGCGCCCGGCGTGACCGGCTGGCGGAAGCACTGAAGCGGTTGGGGTGATGTCCACGAGCATAATGATTGATCGGTTGAGCACCTTCTTCATTCTTCCCCTCTTGCGGGGCAAGAATCAGGGGTCGACGACCGATGGTAGGCCGGAAGGGGGTTGCATTGCCCTCTCCGCAGGGGGGAGGGATGGAAACCTTAGGCCCATCGATCAATCGTGATGCCCTTTGGTCTGAATCCTGTGTTGCGCTGGCTTCGAAGGGGCTTTTTTGCTTCACTCATGATCGCGGTGATGCTCTTCCTTGCAGCCGCCATCCTGCGCCAGCCCGGCGATCCTTCGCTTTTTCCGAAAGCGGGCGAGGAGGAAGTGATCTTCGTCCTGGATCACGGGTATCACGCCAGCGTTGTTCTGCCGCGTGGCACCATCGCGGAGCGGGCGCAGGTGCTGGGCCTTGCCAATATCGAGGCAGCCCTTGAGCCCTTCGGGCGTTTTGCCTGGGTGGAGATCGGCTGGGGCGATGAGGGATTTTATCGCCATGTCCCTTCGGTTTCTTTCTCAACCCTGCCGCATATCCTGCGAGCGTTGTTTCGTCCGGGCAATACATCCGTTCTGCATGTCGTGGGCTTCGATGGCATTCCGACCGAGGTTTTCAGCGGCAGTGGCAAGTTGCGGCTGGAGATCAGCCGGGAAGGTCTCGACAGGATGGTGCGGGCCCTTGATCGCTCGCTGCTGGTCGAAAGGAAGGGCCTGCCGGTTCCACTGGGCCCCGGCCTTTACGGGCCAAGCGCCTTCTACGCTGCGAGAGAGGCGTATCATGTCCTCAATGTCTGCAACCACTGGCTTGGCAGGTTGCTGGCGGAGGCGGGTCTTCCCTACGCTCCCGTGGAAGCAACATTGTCAGGAGGATTAATCTATGATTTGACACGACGCAGCGCCGTAAAGCTGCCGTCAAGAGGTCTCTGATATGGCTTCTTCGTGACCTCTATGAGGTCACGCTGTCATATTGCGTGATTGTTACGTGGATAAGCGTAACCACCTGTCCGGAAGATGATGAACACGTTGTTTCGAGAAGGCGCCTGCTACCCATGCTGAAAAGAGCTTATGACTGGATCGTATCCTATGCGAGCCATCCCCGTGCTGCGCTTGTTTTGTTTGCTGTGACATTCGTTGAAAGCTCGATCAGCCCGATTCCACCGCTGCCGCTGCTGATTCCCATGTGCCTCGCCAATCCCAAGCGCTCCTGGTATTATGCGCTGGTGTGCACTGCGGGTGCCTGCGCTGGCGGCTTCGTCGGCTATGGCATCGGGCATCTGCTTTATGACACGCTCGGCCTCTGGATCATCAATCTCTATGGCCTTGCGGACAAGGCCAAGGAACTGATCGGCAGTTCGAATAATTACTGGTTCTGGGTGCTTGTGACGAAGGGGCTCACGCCGATCCCGTTCAAGATCGTCACCATCATGTCCGGGTTCCTGAATTTCAGCCTGCCGCTGTTCTTCGTTGGCATGTTTGTCTCGCGCCTGACGTTTTTCTTCATGTTCGCCATCGCCATCCAGTTTTATGGCGAGAACATCCGCACCTTCATCGAAAAGCACCTGCCTCTGACAACGGGTATCCTGCTATTTTTCCTGATCGGTGGTTTCTTCGTACTGCCGCTTGTGCTGTGAAGAAAATCCCTCGCAGGCCTGTTGCTGCTCAGCAACAGTTTGCGGGATTTTGAGGCATGGTGCATCTGCACAAGCCATGTGCCCCAATCTTGCCATGATGCAAGCGCGTTTCAAACAGCAGTAAGTCGTTCTTTTCGTTAAATTTTCCCTGCTAGTGCTTGGTTTGCTGGTTTTCCGGCAATGCTGGGCGGCTGGTAAAATCTGCATGGCGCTGACAAAGCGGGCGTGGCATCCCAGTCACATCTCCTTTGGCATCCGCTTCTGGGACCAGTAACGGCCGGTATGGGCCTGAATATGATGGAATTTCGATGGACGCTCGGGTTTTCAACAAGAACAAATTGCCCTCCCGCCATGTGACGGAAGGGCCTGAGCGTGCTCCGCATCGTTCTTATCTCTACGCAATGGGCCTCACGACCCGGCAGATTCACCAGCCGCTTGTCGGTGTGGCGTCCTGCTGGAATGAGGCCGCTCCTTGCAATATTTCCCTGATGCGCCAGGCGCAGGCCGTGAAAAAGGGCGTTTCCGCCGCCAATGGAACACCGCGCGAATTCTGTACGATTACCGTGACCGACGGCATCGCCATGGGCCATCAGGGCATGAAATCCTCGCTTGTTTCACGCGAGGTCATTGCCGATTCGGTCGAACTCACCATGCGCGGACACAGCTATGATGCGCTTGTTGGCCTTGCCGGCTGCGACAAGAGCCTGCCCGGTATGATGATGGCGATGATCCGTCTCAACGTGCCGTCTATCTTCATCTACGGCGGTTCGATTCTGCCCGGCACCTTCAAGGGTAAGCCTGTCACAGTGCAGGACGTCTTCGAGGCCGTCGGCAAGCATTCGGTCGGCGAAATGTCGAACGAGGATCTCGACGAACTGGAGCAGAAGGCGTGCCCGTCAGCCGGGGCCTGCGGTGCACAGTTTACCGCCAACACCATGGCCACGGTATCAGAAGCCATCGGCCTCGCTCTGCCTTACTCCGCTGGTGCACCAGCGCCCTATGAAATGCGCGACCAGTTCTGCATGACAGCCGGCGAGATGATCATGGAGCTGATCGCCCGCAACATCCGCCCACGTGACATCGTTACATTGAAGGCGCTGGAGAATGCGGCGACGGTTGTCGCGGCATCCGGTGGCTCCACCAATGCGGCGCTGCATCTGCCCGCAATGGCCCATGAGGCTGGTATCAAGTTTGATCTTTTCGATGTTGCCGAGATTTTCAAGCGTACGCCTTACATCGCTGATCTGAAACCCGGCGGCAAGTACGTCGCCAAGGATGTGTTC
>JANNRX010000008.1:0-8285 GCA_031401875.1 Hyphomicrobiales bacterium
CTCGGCCCGGATCAAACAGGATCGTCTCATCCCAGCTGCAACGCAGTTGTTTCCGTCTAATAACGTCATGCTCTAGCAGGCTGTTGAAAAAGGCATTGGACCGTCCGTCATTGCGAGCGCAGCGAAGCAATCCAGCCGTCGGTTACAGAAAATCACACAGTTTGACCGGGAAAATACTCTTTTTGATGCCTTGAAAGCTGGATTGCTTCGTCGCTTTGCTCCTCGCAATGACGAGAGAACCCTTTTTCAACTGCCTGCTAGGACGACGCGCCTGGGGCGTGTCGCCCTAGCCTGCCAGAGCATCGATTTCCGCATCTTCAAGATGGCCCGGAACTATGGTCACCGGAATGGGAAAGCCGGGGCCCGCTTTCTGAGCAAGCGATGACACGAGCGGGCCTGGACCGTCGCTGCCAGTGCCTGCTGCAAGGATGAGCGAGGAAATATCCTCGTCCTCATCGATCAACTTGGCGATTTCCAGTGCGATCACGCCTTCGCGCATGATGCGTTCGGGTTCAATTGCGGCAATAGCGCGGATGCGGTCTGCGGCTTTTGCAAGCAATGCATCCGCTTTTTCCTCAGCTTCCGCCTTCATGATATCACCGACGCCGAGCCAGACCTGGGTTTCGCCGAGCGGAATCACATTGAGCGTCACAAGACCAGCCCCAAGGCGCACCGCACGGCGTGCGGCGTAATAAAGCGCCCGATCGGCCTCAGGCGTTTCATCGACAACAACAAGCAACTTGGGCCGATGGCCTGTTTCGTAGGATCATCTTTTGCGCATCAAACCATCTTTCCGCTGGCCATTCTGTAAGCTTACGCGTTCCGGATAAAGCCGACAATATCCTTCACAGCATCCATGTTGGGCCGGGCGATGGCGCGCGCCCGGTTGGCACCATCCGCAAGCACGGCATCGATATGCGCAAGATCCGCCAGCAGACGGCGCATTTCGCCCGCGATGGGTGCGAGGCGGCTGACGGCAACATCCCCCAAGGCTTGCTTGAAGCGCGAGAATGGCCCACCTCCGAATTCGCTTAGCACAGCTTCAACCGACAGGTTGGCAAGCGCGCCGTAGATCGTGACGAGGTTGAGAGCCTCGGGTCGCCCCGCAAGGCCTGCGGCTTCGCCCGGCAGTGGCTCGGGATCGGTCTTTGCCTTGCGGATCTTGGCCGCGATGGTATCGGCGTCATCCGTCAGGTTGATGCGCGAAAGATCCGAAGGGTCGGATTTCGACATCTTCTTGGCGCCGTCCCGCAAGCTCATGACGCGGGGTGCCGGGCCTTGCGTCAGCGGCTCTGGCAGCGGGAAGAAGGCATCGCCATGTCCGCGCCTTGTGATGCTTTCGGCAAAATCATTGTTGAACTTCTGCGCGATATCGCGGGCAAGCTCCAGATGTTGCTTCTGGTCTTCGCCCACCGGCACATGGGTGGCACGGTAGACCAGAATATCCGCGGCCATCAGCGCAGGATAGGCATAAAGGCCGACAGATGCATTCTCGCGGTCCTTGCCGGCTTTTTCCTTGAACTGGGTCATGCGGTTCAGCCAGCCCAGACGCGCCACGCAATTGAACACCCAGGCAAGTTCGGCATGCTCGGCCACCTGGCTCTGATTGAAAATGATCGAGCGCCTGGGATCAACCCCCGCCGCAATATAGGCCGCTGTCACTTCACGGATAGAACGCGACAGCACATCAGGCCCGCCCCAGACATCGAGCCCTTGCGTGATCGCGTGCATGTCGACAACGCAATAGATGCATTCATGCGTCGCTTGCATGTCGACCCAGCGGGTAAGAGCGCCGAGATAATTGCCGATATGCAGCGTGTGGGTGGGCTGCATGCCGGAGAAAACGAGGGGTTTAAAGGTCGCCATGGTGGAGGTGGCTCCGTCTTTCTGAAGGGCGTTCTGATGCGGGGAAGGCGGTAAAGACATTGGCTCGATATCAGATTGGCTGGAAAGGGAGCCTTAACAGGTTATCTCCTCGGGACGAGGCGATTCATGCAATGAATCGGGTTTAAACTGCTCTGCGGAATGATGCCAATGATATTGATACATGCAGGGTTGCCTTGGACGCAGGAAGCCTGCACCGAAAGCCCATCAGACATGTCCTCACCCTTGGATATTATCCGACAAAATCAACGTTCTGACTTGTGATGCTGTGCAGACAATGCCAGATTCCAAGACATCAGAAGCAAGGAATTCCAACATTGCGCGCAACCCGGTTCAATCATGTCAGCGTTCGCGCCAGCGACCTCGAAAAATCAGTCAAATGGTATGAGGATATCTTCGGCGTGACGCGGCTTCCGGCACCCAATTTCGGCTTCAATGTTGGCTGGCTCAAACTTGGCGACATGCAATTACATGTCTTCGAGTATGATTGTGCTTCCAATCAATTCTCGCATTTCGGTATCGATGTCGATGATTTTGAAGCAATCTATTTGCGCGCCAAGGAACAAGGCTGCCTCGCCAATGATGCCTTCAACAAGCATCATCTTTTCGAGACCCCTTCAGGACAATTGCAGCTTTATATCAGGGACCCGGCCGGCAATCTGATCGAAGTCAACTGGCCCGATGCCACGTCGATCAATCGAGATGTCGTGAAGGATATCCGGAAACTGGCTGATATTCATGCGCAGAACGAAGCCAACCGTATCGCCAAGCTGTCGATCGGTGCGGCGAAAGCTTCGAAGGGGTAGGATCAGACTGAACAATAGCGCTCCTGCACAACCGGATCAGCAAGCATGGCCGCCGCCGTGTCCTGATGCACGATGACACCCTGATCCATGACATAGACGCGGTCTGACAGTGAGAGCGCCAGCTCGACATTCTGCTCAACCAGCAAAATGGTTGTACCGGCTGCCTTCATGGCGCGAAACTGGTCAAACATCTCTTCCACCAGGATCGGCATGATGCCTTCGGAAGGTTCGTCCAGCAGGATCATGCGCGGCTCCGCCATCATGGCGCGCGCGATGGCCAGCATCTGCTGTTCGCCCCCCGACAGCGTGGTGCCTTGCTGGGATAACCGCTGCTTGAGGCGTGGAAAGGTGCTGGCGATAACCTCGATCATTGCGGCTTCCTTGGCCCGTGAGGCCGAGGCCAGAATGCCCAGCCGCAGATTTTCCTCAACCGTAAGGCCTGGCACAATCCGCCGATCTTCCGGCACATAGGCAAGACCGCGATGGAAGCGATTGCGTGCGGGCTGCGACAGCATTTCTTCACCATCGAACTGAACGCTTCCGGCATGCTTTGGAACCAGTCCCATAATGGTCTTCAGCGTCGTGGTTTTGCCGGCACCATTGCGGCCGATCAGCGTGACGATTTCACCGGCTTTGACCTCTAGAGTCACACCTTGCAGGATGTGGCTGTGGCGATACCAGGCGGAGAGATTGTCGACCTTGAGCATCATGACGCGATCCGCCCGGTTTCAGCAGGTTTGCCTTGGCCGAGATACACGCGTTTCACTTCGTCATGGGCCTTGATCTCGTCGGGTGTTCCTTCGGCCAGCAATTCTCCATGGTGAAGCACGATCAGCTTTTGCGCGATGCCCATCACCAGCTTCATCTTGTGCTCGACGATAATCACGGTGCGTTCCTCGGCAAGGCGCAGGATGAGATCCATCATCTGGCGGGTTTCTTCCGGGCTCATGCCAGCCGTTGGTTCATCCAGAAGCAGAACCTTGGGATCGCTGGCAAGTGCCATCGCCATCTCCAGGCTGCGCTGCTCGCCGTGCGCCAGTTCCCGCGCCCGTTTCAGGCGGCGATGCCCGATGCCAACACGCTCAAGCAGATGGTCGGCTTTCTCAACCAGTTCAGGATAAGTCTCACGGGAGCGGAACAGCTGAAAGCGGCTTGTCATGGCTTGTGCTGCAACGCGGACATTTTCCCGCGCCGTGAGTTCGGCAAAGACATTGGTGATCTGGAATGATTTGGCGATTCCCGCCCGCGCAAAGGCATGCGGAGGTTCGTTCGTCATGTCTTTGCCGTCGAACAATACGCTGCCAGAGCTTGGCGGGAAGGCTCCGGACACAACATTGAAAAAGGTGCTCTTGCCAGCCCCGTTGGGGCCAATCACGGCGGTCAGCTTGCCGCGTTCAAACGATACGGACACATTTTTCAACGCGGTGAACCCACCGAAGTTCTTGCTCGCATTCCGTGTGCTCAGAATGGCGTCCATCACCGTTGCTCCAGCCAATGCAGGATGGAGCCCCAGATTCCCTTCGGGAAAAACAGCACAAAAGCGATGAAGATCATGCCAACAAACAATTGCCAGTGGCTTGTGATTGTCGAGGCGACATCCTGGATCAGCAGGAATGTCGCGGCACCAATGAAGGGCCCGAAGAAAGTGCCCATGCCGCCAAGCAGCGCCATCATCACGGCCTGGCCCGAGGTGGTATAATGCAGTGTCTCGATCGGTACGATCGAGAGATGCAAGGCATTGAGCGCACCCGCCAAACCACAGATCGCCCCTGAGATGATAAAGATCAGAAGTTTTGTGCGCGCCACATCATAGCCACAGGCTTTGGCGCGTTCCTCGTTCTCGCGGATCGCTTCCAGCACCGCTCCGAAGGGTGACGCCAGCAGGCGCGAGAACAGCCAGATCGCAGTCGCGACGAAGGCGAGGACAACGTAATACTTCACCGTGGGATTGATGAACGACAGCTCGAAACCAAGGACCGAAATCGTCTTGATATTGACGCCGCGCAGGCCATTCTCGCCGCCGGTCAGCCATTGCATTTGATAAAGCGTGTAATAAACGCACATCGACAGTGCCAGCGTCACCATAGCAAAATAGATGCCACGCGTGCGGATGGCGAGGACGCCCATGATGGCAGCCGTCAGGGTGGCTACCGTTGTGCCGATCAGGATTGCCGCGAACCAGCCGATGCCATAATTGGCGACTGCAATACCGCAGGCATATGCTCCGGTGCCGAGAAAGGCAGCATGTCCGAAGGACAGGAGGCCCGTATAACCAAACACCAGATTGAACCCTAGCGCATAAAGCCCGAGGATCAGAATATTCACGGCCAGGGCCTCGTAGGGCATCAGCCAGGGGAAGATAAGCAGAAAAGCCAGCGTCAGCGGAAACCGATATTGGCGCGCTGTTTCCAGCCAGTGCAATTTCACTGGCGTTTCAGCAGAAGAGGATGCAGCAGACGACATGGCTTAACCCAGCCCGCCAGCGCGACCCATGATGCCGCGCGGGCGCACCAGAAGGACTACCGCCATCAGCGTGAAGATGGCAACCTTGGCCATATCGGGTGCCACAAGCGATGTCATGGCGACAACGATACCCACCAGCAGACCCGCAATCACTGCACCTCCCAGCGAGCCCATGCCGCCAACGACGGTGACCACAAAGGCTTCTGCGAGAACGGGCACGCCCATCTCCGGCGTGACGCCTTGCAGGGGTGCAGCCAGAATTCCCGAGAGGCCGGCAACACCGGTGCCAATGGCGAATACCATCAGCCAGACTTTGGCAATATCGATGCCAAGGACCTGCACGATTTCTGGGTCACGTGCGCCTGCCCGAATGATCAGGCCGTAGCGTGTGCGCTCGATGAAATACCAGAGTGCTCCGATAATCACGGCAGTGATGCCGATGAGAAACAGCCGGTAGAGAGGGAAAAAGCCGACGCCGATATTCACGGCGCCGCGCAGTTCTGGCGGTGTCGGCAGGCGCAAGCCCGTGAGACCAAAAGTGATGCGGATCGCTTCGATCATGACATAGGACAAACCGAAGGTGAGGAGCAAAGGATAGTCGATGCCCCGCCCATACAGCGGGCGCACCAGAAAGCGCTCGACCAGCAATCCAAGCCCGCCGACCAGCAGCGGTGTGATGACCAGCGAGACCCAGAAATTGCCCGTGAGGCCAAACAGAAACACGCCGACATAGGCCCCCACCATGAAGAAGGCACCATGGGCAAAATTGACGACGTTCAACAGGCCGAAAATAAGCGACAGACCGATCGCCAGCAGAACGTAGATGGCGCCAAGCGCCACCCCCGTCACCAGCTGCAAAAGGATCAGATCAAGCGTGAAGCCGCCGATCACGCCTTGTGGCCCATTTCTTCGCAGGTCCGCAATTTGGCTTCATCCGGCGCTTCAACCGAGACAACGGAGAAAACGTCGTTCTTGTCCTTCTGATCTTTGTGCTTGGATTCGACGATGACGACAGACTGCACGGACTGATGATCGCAACCGCGATAATACTGCGGCCCCTTGTACCAGTCGTATTTCAGACCGCGCATGCCAGCGATGACCTTCTCTGTCTCTGTCGATTTGGCAGCCTTCACGGCTTCCAGAACCGAACGCACACCTGCATAGCCGAGCGCACCATAATCTGAAGGAACGGCACCACCATTCGCCGCACGGAATTTGTCATTGAGGGCCTTGGCCGAGGGGATCTGGCTTTCGAGGCCCCAGTAATACGAGGTGCCGCCGATGACGCCTTCAAAGACATCCCCGCCCGCCTGACGCGCGGTGTAAAGCAGCACAGGTGCCACAAGCTTCGTCTTGCCCTTGAGGCCAAATTCCGTGGCCTGCGTGATCGAGATCACCTGGTCGCGACCGAAGTTGCAGAGACACAGGATATCAGGCTGCAAGGCCTGGATGCGCGGCAAGAAGGCGGAATAATCGGTGGCTCCGAGAGGATGGCGAATATCGGCCACCGTCTCGATGTTGAAGTCTTTGCCCGCACGCTGGAAGCCACGCACCATCTCATGCCCATAGGCATAATCGGCGGTGAGGAAGGCGACCTTCTTGCCAAATTTTCCAAAGGCATAACGGCCGACAGCACCTGCTGTGATATGTGGATTCAACGCTTCATGGAAGGTGAATTTCGACCAGTCCTTGACCTCGTTGATGGCATCGGACTGGCTGATCGAATTGAAGATCACGCCGCGTTCCTTGGCGACATTGTTGATCGACAATTGCACGGCAGCGGACAGCGAGCCGACAATGAAATTGACCTTGTCCTTCTCGATCAATTCGAGCGTGCGGGTGGCAGCCTCACCGGGGTTCAGCTTGTCATCACGCACCAGCAATTCTGCCAAGCGGCCTTCAAAGCCACCCGCATCGTTGAAGTCCTTGATGGCGATCTGCGCGGCCTTCACCTGATCATTGGCCTCGGCACCAAAAGGGCCTGTTAGGGGCACAGGAAAACCGATGCGGATCGGCGTGGTCTGGGCGCGCGCGATGGAAAAGAGGGACGGCGACGCCAAGGTGGCTAGACCTGCTGCGGCTGTGCCTTTGAGCAGAGTACGGCGGTTTGTGTTCGAAGTGATTGTCATGGCTTTATCCCTCCCGAGGATATGATGATGGTCAAGTAACTGTCAGGCATATCGTAAAGTCAAATCTGGCTATGCCCTTTTGTCAACAAGACCGAGGGCTTTGAGAATAACCTGTGGCGTCGCAGGTTGACGGTTGACGCGGGCCTTGAGCGGCAAGAGCGCATCGTTGATGGCATTGATGACGGCGGCAGGCGCACCGGCGGTTCCGGCTTCGCCGGCACCCTTGGCTCCCAGTTCCGATGAGGCCGTGGGTGAAACCACATGCGCCACATCGATATCCGGCATTTCAGCCGCCATCGGCACCAGATAATCCGCCATATTGCCGTTCAGCATCTGGCCAGAGGCATCATAGCGGCATTCCTCGAACAGCGCCGCGCCAATGCCCTGCACAATGCCACCGCGCACCTGTTCATCGACGAGCTGCGGGTTCAGCACCGTTCCGCAATCCTCAACGCACCAGTGTTTGAGAAGCGTCACAAACCCGGTCTCGGTATCAACCTCGAGGTAGGAGGCCTGAATGCCATTGGTGAAAGCGAAGGGATAATCCTTCGGCACATAATGGCGCGTCACCACCAGTTCAGGCTTCAGATCGGCGGGCAATGTGTCTGGGCGGAAATAGGCAATGCGGCCAAGCTCGGCCAGCGGCATGCGCTCCTGGCCCATAAGCTTGTCGACAATTGTGCCGTCCCGAATATCGAGTGTAGCCGGTGCTGCCTGCAAGATTGTGCCCGCAACGTCGAGAATGTTGGCACGCAGCGCCTTGCCGGATTGCCAGGCAGCCTCGCCACCAATGCCAGCGGCGCGGCAAGCCCAGGTTCCGCCCCCATAAGGTGTGGCGTCTGTGTCACCCGTGATCACGCGCACATCGGCCATGGGAACGCCGACCAAATCCTGCTATACTTGGCAGATGCTGGTAGAACGGACCGTTGTCCCAGAATCCGGCTTCGGAACAACCGATGCATGGATGACCCGATTGAATCGGATAACTGACTCCGTCATTCCA
>JANNRX010000009.1:0-1551 GCA_031401875.1 Hyphomicrobiales bacterium
CGCGTGGTGATGCATTCCGATCTGAAGATTCTCGATCCCATCTGGACCACAGCCTACATCGTCCGCAACCACGGCTACATGATCTATGACACGCTTTTCGCCACCGATGAAAAGGGCGAGATCAAGCCGCAGATGCTGGAGAGCTACAAGGTCTCCGACGACAAGAAAACCTACACATTCACGCTGCGCGATGGCCTGCTCTGGCATGATGGCCAGCCGGTCACCAGCGAGGATTGCATCGCCTCGATCAAGCGCTGGGGGGCGCGCGACTCGCTTGGCCAGAAATTGATGAGCTTTGTCGGTGGCATGACGGCAGTGGATGGCAAGACCTTCACAATGACCTTGAAGGAGCAGAACGGCCTCGTGTTGCTGGCCCTTGGCAAGCCATCATCCAACGCGCCTTTCATGATGCCCAAACGGGTGGCAGATACCGATCCGGCCAAGCAGATCGAGGATTTCACCGGCTCCGGCCCCTTCGTCTTCAAGCGGGATGAATGGAAGCCCGGCGACAGGACGGTCTATGTGAAGTTCGACAAATACAAACCCCGCGCCGAACCGCCATCCGGCCTCGCTGGCGGCAAGGTCGTCAAGGTGGACCGTGTGGAGTGGCGTGCAATATCCGATCAACAGCAGGCCGTGAATGCGCTTTCCGCCGGCGAGATCGATCTGATCGAGCAGCCGAGCCATGACCTTCTGCCATTGATGAAAAAGGACGCGAATATCGCAGTCGTCGATATCCCTCAATTGAAGCAGCAATACACCTTCCGTCCCAACCACCTGCACAAGCCGTTCGACAACCCCAAAATTCGCCAGGCGCTCTGGTACGCCTTCAACCAGGAAGACTTCCTGATGGCGAACATCGGAGATGCCGCTTACATCAAGGAATGCAAGGCGCTGTTTATCTGCGATTCAACTTTCGCCACCACGAAAGGTACGGAAGGCCTCCTGACCTCCAACGTCAAGAAAGCGCAGGAACTCCTGAAGGAAGCGGGCTATGACGGCACCCCTGTGGTGCTGATGCATTCGACAGACCTGAAAGTCCTGACCAATCTGGCCCCTGTCGCCAAATCGCTGATGGAAAAAGCAGGCTTCAAGGTCGATATGCAATCCATGGACTGGCAGACCCTGGTGGCGCGCCGCACCAAGAAAGACGCGCCGAACGCAGGCGGCTGGAACGCCTTTCTCACCGCATGGGTAGCGGCTGACGTGCAGAACCCCGTGTCCAAGGCCTATCTCAATGCGGGCTGCGACAAGGCCCTGTTCGGCTGGCCCTGCGATGCCGAACTTGAGAAACTCCGCGATGGTGCGTATCTGTACCGCTTCAGCAATGGCTTTCTGCTTGGCAGGATCTGCTTCACGGGCGAAGTCATCGCGCAGCTTTTCGAGTTCCGCATCGCAGGGCCAGCCGAACAGGGCCTTGTCGCAGCCCGCGTTGAGATAGGCCTTGGACACGGGGTTCTGCACGTCAGCCGCTACCCATGCGGTGAGAAAGGCGTTCCAGCCGCCTGCGTTCGGCGCGTCTTTCTTGGTGCGGCGCGCCACCAGGGTCTG
>JANNRX010000010.1:0-2917 GCA_031401875.1 Hyphomicrobiales bacterium
TTGACCCTGCTGGCGCTGCTGATCTTCAGCACGCCCGCCCTGATTGCGACAGGTGAAACAGCGCGCCAACGCTGGACCATGCCGATTGTCGCGCTCGTGCTTCTTGCCGGAATGGCGAGCTTCGGCATCTGGAGGCTGCAAACAACCAGAATTGACATGCTGGCTGATGTGAAGATCCGTATCATGCAGCCCAATCTTTCGCAGAGAGAGAAGCATCGCCTCTCTGGACAAGAGGTACTCACCCGCTATCTCGCGCTTTCGGACAAGGCCACCACACCGGGCACCAGTGGCGTTTCTGATGTTACACATCTTGTCTGGCCAGAATCGTCATTTCCGTTCCTGCTGGCGCGTGAACCGCAGGCCCTGAGCCAGATCAGCGGATTGCTCAGCCCGCGCACCACACTAATCACGGGTGCCGCCCGCTCCGAGGATGACATTGGCGATGCCAGAAAGAACCGCTTCTTCAATTCCATCCATGTTGTCGGACCTGATGGTGTCATTGCGGACAGTTACGACAAGGTTCAACTTGTACCCTTCGGCGAATATCTGCCGTTCAAAGACCTGTTTGCCTCAATCGGCATCCGCCAGTTCGTCGAAATTCCAGGGGGCTTCGAGCCTGGGGCCCGGCGCAAACCGCTGACCGTGAAGGGGCTTCCGCAGGCATTGCCGCTGATCTGTTACGAGGCGATATTCCCGGGCGCGATCCAGTATGGCAACCAGCGTCCGGGTGTGCTTCTCAATGTCACCAATGACGGTTGGTTCGGCATTACATCCGGGCCTCACCAGCATCTGGCCCAGGCACGCATGCGCAGCGTGGAGCATGGCATACCGCAGATCCGCGCCGCCAATACCGGCATATCAGCGATCATTGATCCCTTGGGCCGAATCATGAAAAGCTTACCGCTTGGAACAGAAGGCATTATCGATGGACCGATGCCAAAAGTTGTAAAAACAACGCTTTATGGTCTCTGGGGTGATTTTTTTGCCATGATACTGCTTTTCAGCAGCTATGCGCTATGTATCCGCGCCAAGTAACTTGTATACTGTTTGATTAAAATTGTTCTAAATGTGCGTGTATTGAGAATATTGTATGAAGCATTCTATCATGGGCGCGCATGTGATTGCATGGGTGCGTTGTGTAAGAGTCTTACCGGGTGCAAGAAATGAAGAAGCAGCCAGATCCTGTCGATCTCCATGTGGGAGCCCGCGTAAAATTACGGCGCGTGTTTGTGGGACTGAGCCAGGAAAAGCTTGGCGATGCTCTGGGCATTACCTTTCAGCAGGTCCAGAAATATGAAAAGGGGACAAACCGGATCGGGGCAAGCCGGTTGCAGCAAGCCTCCACGATCCTTGGTGTTCCAGTGAATTTTTTCTTCGAAGGCGCTCCAAGAGGCGGGGAAATGGCGATTGGCTTCAATGAGCCAGGAGAAATTCCCTATATGGTAGATTTTGCGAGCACTTCCGAAGGGGCTCAACTCATCAAAGCCTTTCTTCGCATCAAGGAGCCCAAGCTCCGCAAGAAGATCATTGATCTCGTTGCTGCAATGGCAGCAACGGCAGAGAGCTGACAAAACAGCCTTTCGTTCGTCATCCCGAACAAAAACAACAAATTTGATTGACCTGAAGAACGCTATCGGCTTAAGACCTCCGCCAAATTGAATGCCGGTTTATCCGTAATCGACGGATTGACGGTCATCTTTCGTTTTCTGGAGGCAAGGCCGTGGCGCGTGCAGATTATCTTTTTACAAGTGAATCCGTGTCTGAAGGACACCCGGACAAGGTTTGCGATCGTATCTCCGATGAGGTCGTTGATCTTTTCTTCAAGGAAGCCGCCAAGGCTGGCATGAGCCCATGGGCCGTGCGTGTTGCGTGCGAAACGCTTGCTACAACCAACCGCGTTGTGATCGCCGGTGAAGTGCGCACTTCGCTCGATGAAAAGGCGATGAAGAGCAAGGTCAAGTCTGCGGCCCGCAAGGCGATCAAGGCCATTGGCTACGAGCAGGACGGTTTTCACTGGAAGACCGCCAAGATCGACGTTCTGCTGCATTCGCAATCCGCAGATATTGCCGTCGGTGTTGATGCTGCTGGCAACAAGGATGAAGGAGCTGGCGACCAGGGCATCATGTTTGGCTATGCTTGCCGCGAGACGCCAGAGCTGATGCCTGCCCCGCTGTATTACGCACACAAGATTCTTGAAGTGCTGACCAAGTACCGCAAATCCGGCGAACATGGCTGTGGCGTTCTCGGACCCGATGCCAAGAGCCAAGTCACGATCCAGTACGTTGACGGCAAACCCGTCGGTGTCACGCAGATCGTGCTTTCGACGCAGCATCTTGATGACAAGCTTTCCTCCAAGGATGTGCAGAAGATCGTCGAACCGGTTATCCGCGCAACCCTGCCCGAGGGCTGGATCACGCCAAAGACGATCTGGCACGTGAACCCGACCGGAAAATTCGTCATCGGTGGACCCGACGGCGATTGCGGCCTGACCGGACGCAAGATCATCGTGGATACCTACGGTGGGGCTGCTCCCCATGGCGGCGGCGCATTCTCCGGCAAGGACCCCACCAAGGTTGACCGTTCGGCAGCCTATGCAGCGCGCTATCTTGCCAAGAACGTCGTGGCAGCCAAACTGGCCGAACGCTGCACAATCCAGCTTTCCTACGCCATTGGCGTGGCCAAGCCGTTGTCGATCTATGTTGATCTGCATGGCACCGGCAAGGTGGATGAAGCGAAGCTGGAAAAGGCGCTCGGTGAGGTCATGGACCTGACACCGCGCGGCATTCGCACGCATCTTGATCTCAACAAGGCGATCTATGCCCGCACCTCGGCTTATGGCCATTTCGGCCGCAAGTCGACACGTGATGGCGGCTTCTCCTGGGAGCGAACCGATCTCGTCGACGCCCTCAAGAAGGCG
>JANNRX010000011.1:0-8569 GCA_031401875.1 Hyphomicrobiales bacterium
ACAGGTCGTGGTCACCATCCCCGTCACCGTGACTGCCGTCAATGACGCGCCCGTCACCATGGCCGACACCATCGTCACGGCGGAAGACACCCCCATCACCTTCGATCCGCGCAGCAATGACAGCGATGTCGAGAATGATGCCCTCACCATCACCGAGGTCGATGGCCAGGTGCTCGTCACCGGCACCCCCGTGCCCGTCACCGGCGGCAGCATCACCCGCCTCGCCGATGGTACGCTCACCTTCACGCCGACATCAGGATATTCTGGAGTTCCGTCATTTACTTATACCGTTTCGGACGGCAATGGCGGAACGACAACTGCCACCGTGAATGTCACCGTCACAGAAGTGAACGATGCCCCGACTGCGAGTGCGCCATCCATCGTTACAAATGAAGACACCGCCATTAATGGCAGAGTGACAGCGGCTGATAGCGACGGCGATGCATTGAGCTATGCCACCAACACCGCCCCCGCCCATGGCACGCTCGTGGTCCGGGCCGACGGCACCTACACCTACACACCGGATGCCAATTACAATGGCGCGGACAGCTTCTCCATCACCGTCTCCGATGGCAAGGGCGGACAGGTCGTCGTCACCATCCCTGTCACCGTCACGGCGGTGAACGATGCTCCTGCCACACTTTCTGAAACAATTGTCACGCAAGAAGGAGCAACGGTCACCTTCGATCCGCGTTCAAACGATTCGGATATCGATGCCGATGCTCTCACTGTCACTGAAATCGATGGCCGTACGCTCACTACAGGACTTCCGCTCGCAATCACGGGCGGCAGCATCACGCGCAACTTCGATGGCACGCTGACCTTCACGCCAGATGCGGGTTTTATCGGAGCACCGTTCTTCACCTACACGCTCTCGGACAGCAATGGCGGCACCGCAACAGGCACGGTCTTCCTGCAGGTCACTGCGGCGTCCGGCGTCAATATCATCGAGCCCGTCACCGTGCCTTTCGGCACACCCGCTGTCTTGTCGAGCAATGAGACTACGCAGAGAGAGGATGATTTACGCACATTCTCCACGAACGGCATCATCCTTGACTCACTCAACGCAATCAGCCCCCTCAGCGGAAACTTTGTACCTTTCGCCAAAGAGCGTCCCCTGCTGAGTGCCATCAACGGTATCAGTCAGTTGAATCCTGAAAACCAGTTTGGACAGACTGGCAGGATTGTTGATCCGAACATCATTGGCCTTGGTACAGGATCGTCGAATTTTGGCGATGCGTTGATACCCTATGCGCTGTCGAACCAGGGGTCCTTTTCCGGTCTGGACCCACGATCATTCAACGGCCAGATCAGGGAGACGCAGCTGGTCATCAATGACAGCTCATATGTCAAGATCAACATGACGGTGAACAACGAAGCGATCAGCCTCAATTTCCGAGAATTCAGTGTCATTGAAGGCACCATCTGCCGCAACTGGATTGATGTCCGCCAACTGGACGGCAAGCCATTGCCCGATTGGCTGCGCCTCGTCCAGGAAGGCGAGTTCTCAGGCACCCCGCCCGCCGATGTCGGCAGCATTGATCTGCATATGACCATTCGCCTTGATGATGGAACGGAAGTCATGCGCGCCATGCGAATGGATGTGAAATCAGGAGAAATGAAACCTTTGTCCGTTCAAACGGAATTGCTGAAATCAGACGCACTCTTCTCCCAGCAATTGACACAGGCCGCGGAAGGCGTGAACCAGAGCATAGAAAATGACACACCCTATCGCAGTTTGCTTTGAAGGCGACTTTTACAAAGATCAGAAATTGCCGGAAATACACATTATTTCTGATCGATTATTTCTTATGCGCAAACAGCTCACATTCTAGTAACTGACATATTTTATTTAGATCCATTCTATCGAGAATGTTTCATAGCTTCTTTTGCTGCCTGTTTTTCATGCAAAACTCCAGCAAATTTGAATTTGAGCGCATACTTATGAAAAAAACGTGCATTTTTTAATCAATACACAACCTAAACTTTAAAAAAATAAATCATACAACCATAAATTGCATTGCTGTTTTCTTTTTGTTAACCAAGAGAATCGATAGATAACCCCAACAGAATGCGCCGTGAGGGATTCGTCTTCTGCTTGCGTTCAATGGTTGCAAAATGCTCGGAAACTGGACGATCAGCAAAAGTGCATCAGCGTTGTTTTTCGCTGCGCTTTTGTGTGGCTGTGCCATAAAGCCGGAACCCCTGACGCAATCAGAAGTAACAGCCTTTGCGACAGACAAGCTTTCGCGCGTCTCATCCAATCAAGAGCCCATCAGCAATGCAATCTCTCTGCATGAAGCGATGGCCAGAGCCTTGAAATACAACCTTGATACGCGCGTGGAACTGGCACAGACGGCGCTGCGCATCAGAGAGCTGGATCTTGCGGAATACAAGCTTCTGCCTGGCATTGTTGCAAACAGCGGTTATGCAGGGCGCGATAATAATTCTTCCTCAAACAGCCGCAATCTGGCAACGGGCCGCATCGGCACGGACAATACGACGTCCACGGAACGTGACCTTCTGTCGGCCGATCTTGCACTCAGCTGGAATGTCCTCGATTTTGGCTTGTCCTACGTGCGCGCGCAGCAACTCGCCGACGAGGCATTGATCGCGGTCGAAGCACGTCGGCGTGTGGCAGGCAGGGTGATCGAGGATGTACGCACCTCCTATTGGCGTGCCGTGACATTTCAGCGGCTTTCAAAGCGACTGAAGGGGCTTGAGGGCCGTGTCAGCACAGCACGGGCATCCGCACGCATTCTCTACAACGAAGGCAAAACGCAGCCGACACTTGCTTTGGGATATGAACGTGAACTGGTTGAGGTTCGCCGCGAAATCCAGAAAGTGGAAGGTGAACTGCTCGTCGCCAAGTCACAGCTTGGCGCCCTGATGAATGTTGAGCCTCATGTCGCCTTTTCGTTGGTTGATTCACGCGCCGGAGCAACCTTGACGCTGAACAGACCGATGCATGAACTGGTTCAGATCGCACTGGAAAACCGGCCAGAGATGCATGAGGTCGCCTTGCGGTCGCGCATAGGACAGAAAGAGGCGGTAGCTGCCTTACTGGAGCTTCTGCCGGGTGTTCAGCTCTATCTCGGTGGTAATTTTGACAGCAACCGCTTTCTGCTGAACAACAACTGGCTTTCCTATGGTGCAAGAGCGAGCTGGAACCTGCTGAAGGTCCTCAGCTATCCCGCCAGAAAAGATGTACTGGATGCGCAAGGAAAGCAGCTCGATGAGCGCGCGCTGGCATTGACCATGGCGATCATGACACAAGTTCACGTGAGCCGCGCGCGTTACATACAGGCGCGTCGGGAGCTTGAGACGACAGCTGATTATCTGAATATTCAGAATGACATATTGGCACAAGTTCGCGCACAGGCTTCAACCGATAAAGCAGGTGAGCAGGCTCTGATACGCGAGGAATTGAATGCGCTTCTGGCTGAAGTTCGATTTGATCTCGCGCATTCACAGTTTCAGAGCGCATTTGCCAGTATCTATTCATCTCTAGGACTGGATCCGTTTGACGCCAGCATCAATCTTGGTTCCGATGTCAAGACAGTGTCGAGTGGGCTGCAGAGGCTCTGGAAGTCACGTGGCGATGCTATAGGCTCAAAGAGTATCGGGCTTTTGCGTGCACCGCGTGCACCCAAACCCGCTCAGTCAGTGGCTGCTCTCCCGCCAGGACTAGGCCTTCCTCCCTTGCCCGAGCAATCCCAGAACGGTTTGACAGGGCAGCCCCCGGTGCCGGGTTCTCAATCGCGTTCTGTTGGTGGGGCTTTCCTACCCCCGCTTCCCCCTGGCACCACGCCTGCTGATCTGGTGACGACACAAGGAACAAGGCCTCCCGTTCCTGTCCCGGCGGAACCCTCGCCTCCAGCAGCTACGACACCGGGCAAAGCCGAGTAATCACCAAAGTCGTTAACCGTGATTTTTAACGCAGCCGTTACCTCAACAAAGTATGACTTGCTCTAGGCCTGTGTTGTTTGGCCTGCTGCGGGATATTGCGTATGTACCGAGTAGCGTTAGCATGGCTTGTACTGGTCGCAGGGACTGCGTCAGCCAGTGAACCGTCGCCTCTCAGAGGCGTCGTCAAGGCCATCAATGAAGCCGCAATCACATCTGATATCGCTGCACGGGTAACAGCGCTGCCGTTCCGCGAGGGAGACGCTTTCAAAAAAGGCGACCTGCTTGTCGAATTTGATTGCGAGCGGCTCAAGGCCGAACTGAAAGCCGCGGATGCCGAGCGTCGCGGGCATTTCGTCGCCTGGGAAAACAGTGCACGATTGTATCAGCTGCGGGCGGCGGGCGGACATGAGGTTTCCATCGCAGCTGCGACGCATGACAAATCAGCGGCCGTCGTCGAAGGCCTTCAGGCTCGCGTCAAGCAATGCCACATCATTGCACCGTTCGATGGTCGCGTTCTTGATCTGAATATCCGTCGCCACGAAACACCAGCAGCCAGCCAGCCGCTGCTGCGTATCCTCGACGACACAAGCATTGATATTGACATGCTGCTGCCTGCATCGAGTCTCAAGGACATCAAGCCCGGTGTGATATTTTCGCTGACACTGGATGACACTGGCCGGACGATTTCTGGCGAAATCACCCGCGTGGGTGCCGCGCTGGATATCGTGAGCCAGACGTTCAAAGCGTCCGGCGTTCCCAAGGGCGATCTGAAAGGCGTTTTGCCCGGCATGAGCGGAAGCGTGATACTCAAAGCCGGAGCCTCGTGATGCACGCTGCCAGCAAAAGCAGCCCAAAACCAGCCGACGAGAAAGCCACCACTGTGGCATTGCATCAGAAGGAAATGGCCAAGGCTGAAGTCCGCTCGACGGTTTTGAGCGGTGATCCCGTCAAGGTCGTAACTTCACAGGATTCGGTCACGGCCGGATTACAATTGATCCTGCAAATTGAACGCGATACGCGCCGGATCAAGACCGCTGCCGAGCTGGCCTTCCTAATGGTGAATGAATCACGCCGTGCTGTGGGCGCACGGCAGGTTTTTCTGTTGCAGCCGGAAGGCAACAGGATGCAGGTCACGGCTGTTTCGAGCCTGTCGGCTGTGGAGCGCCATGCCCCCTTGATCCAGTGGATTGAAAACCGGCTTTCGCGGATCACGGCTGAAAAGAATGCCGCCCCCGTGATCAGGCTTAATCTCAAAGCGGGCCAGCCTGAGGATGATGTTGCGAGAAGCTTTCCATTTCCCGAAGGACTGATCACACCCGTGTTTGAGCCTCATGGGCGTCGCCTTGGGCTGCTGCTCAGCGTGCGTGAAACAGCCTTCAGCGAGAATGACGGGCTTATCCAGCAGAGATTATCGGAGACCTATGGTCACGCCTGGGGAGCGCTAGGCGGCCTCAAGGCAACACTGAAATCAAAACTCAGACGGCCTGGATTCTGGATCGGCGTCTGCGTCCTGATCGGCTTGATCGGAGTGCTGCCCATTCCCTTGACAGCACTGGCCCCGGCAGAAGTTGTACCGCTGGAAGCTGTCATCGTTTCCGCTCCGATTGATGGCTCCATTGACCAGATCCTTGTGGACCCGAACCAGAGCGTGCAAGCAGGCGACATTCTGTTTCGCTATGCTGACACCCAGGCCAAGGGTGCGCTCGATGTTGCTGACCGTGAAGTAGGCGTTGCTGAAGCCAAACTGCGGCAAGCCACGCAGATGGCTTTTGTCGATCCCGCAGCCAAACGCGAACTGGCCGTTGCCCGGACAGAGCTGCGCCTGAAACAGGCTGAGCAGAGCTTTGCTTCTGAAGTTTACACGCGCACCATCGTGCGTGCGCCACGTCCCGGAATTGCTGTTTTTGCCGACAAACGTGAACTGATCGGTCGTCCCGTCAGCACGGGACAGAGGATCATGGAAATCGCCGATCCCATGCGGACGCAGTTTCGTCTTCAGGTGCCAGCCGATGATGCTCTGATCCTGAAAGAAGGTGCAAGGGTGCGCATCTTCATGGACTCAGACCCGTTGAATCCGCTCCCCGCCAGCATCTTCAGGGCCTCACCCATGGCGCGCGCGGGCGACAGCGGCAGTCTTGTCTTCAAGACCGAAGCCATGGTCGATAAAGCTGTTCTGATGCCGCCTCTGGGACATCGTGGCACCGCGCAAATCAGCGGCGACACGGTTTCATTGGCCTTTTACCTGCTGCGCCGCCCCATCGCAGGCCTGCGCCAGAGGACCGGGCTTTGAGCCTGGCCCAAGCCCATGGTCCGGGGCAGAAACCCGTACCGCTGCCAGTTCTGAGAGAGGATATTCGCCTCCTCAAGGACGCCGCATCACCCTCCGGAGCGCCACGCTGGCTGATCCATGATCCCGTGCGTGACAGCTTCTTCGAAATTGGCATTGAAGCCTTTCAGCTGATTTCGCTCTGGTCCAGCAGCCGTACCGTTGATGAGCTTGCAAAGCGGGCCAGTGAACAGACAGGCAGGATTGTCAGCGAGACTGAAATCACAAAATTTGCCCATTTTCTTGGGCAGATGCGCCTGACACTGGATGCGACAGGCGGCTGGCGAGAACTCTCCGGTTCCGCTGCAAGCGCGAAGCATGGCATTGGCCATCAGCTCTTGCACAATTATCTCTTCTTCAAGCTGCCTCTGGTGCAGCCAACGGCCTTCCTGCAAGCAACATTGCCGATTGCGCGCATCTTTGCCAGCAGGGGAATGCTGGTGCTCTATGTCGTCCTGACGCTGATCGGTGTCTATTTTGCCTCCCGCCAATGGGGAGACATTGTTGACGACGTGCAACGGCAATTCAATCTCTCGGGCGCGTTGCTTTTTGCCGTGACGCTTTTTGTCATGAAAATCTTCCACGAGCTTGGGCATGCCTATGTGGCTACGGCTGTTGGAATCCGGGTGCGCAGCATGGGCATCGCCGTGATGATGATGGCACCGATGCTCTATACCGATGTCACGGAAGCCTGGCGTCTGCAGGACAAGCGCAAGCGCATGGCGATCGACCTTGCCGGCGTTGCTGTCGAGATGGTGATTGCGGGCCTTGCCCTGCTGGCCTGGGCTTTTCTGCCTCCCGGTGATGGGCGCGATATTGCACTGGTCATTACAACGGCCGCCGTCGCTGCAACGCTGGCCGTCAATCTCAGTCCATTCATGCGGTTTGATGGATATTATGTTCTGGCCGATCTTATCGGCGTCAAGAACCTCCAGCCGCGGGCTTTCGCACTGGTTCGCTGGAAAATGCGCGAATGGCTCTTCAATATCGGCGCGGCCTGCCCGGACAGCCTGCGCGGCGGCCTCCGTACTTTTGTCATTGCTTATGGCATCGTCACGATGGTCTACCGGCTTATGCTTTTCATCGGCATTGCAGTGGTGGTCTATTACATGACCTTCAAGATACTCGGAATCCTGTTGTTTCTGGTTGAAATCGGCGTTTTCGTTGCTATGCCAATCTGGCGCGAAGTGAAAGTCTGGTGGAGCCTGAAAGATCAGATCTTTGCTGAAACGCGGATCTGGTTCGGTATCAGTGCAACCGTCATCATTTTGGGCCTTGCCGCGATTCCATGGTCAACGACAATTAAGATTCCTGCTGTTCTGGAACCTGCCCAGTTTGTCCGGCTCTATCCCACATCCCCTGCGGAAATCCGGGAGGTTCACGTACGTCCGGGTCAGATGGTGAAAGAAGGTGAAATCCTGCTGGTGCTGGCGTCGACCAAGCTCGACAAGGAGCTTTCGGTAACACAGGCACGCCTGGAGCTGGTCAATCAGCGCATCGGACGCCGTCTCGGTGACAGCAAGGATCAGGCCTCATCACTGCCCCTTGAAAAAGACCGCCTTTCCCTGATTGAGCGGCGCGATTCCTTGCAGCGGCAGATCAGTCAGCTTTCGATCCGTGCCACACTAGATGGCCGCATCGCCGAGCTGGACCCTGATCTGCATGTGGGCAGACTGATCTCCCGCGAGGACGAAATCGGCATCATCATCGGTGGCAACCAGACCATCATCCGCGGTTTTGCTGATCAGCAGGATGTCTGGCGTTTGCGCAAGGGCCAGTCCGGACGCTTTATTCCCGATGACACCCAGGCCGGTATCGTCAGGGCGTCACTTTCGCAGATCGCACTTTCCGCCAGTCCGCATGTTGATATTCCACATCTTGCGGAAACCAATGGCGGCTTGCTCAGAACGCACCCCCCGCAGCCGAAGATGCCACTGGTTCCAATTGATCCAATCCATCAGGTAACGCTTCAGCCTCAAAACTACCGGGAGCTAGGGTCGCAACCTATCCGCGGCGTGGCGATTGTCGAGGGCTCTCCCCAAAGCATGGTCGCAAGCCTGTGGCGCAGGGTCCTGAAAGTACTGGTGCAGGAAGCAGGCGCGTAGGCATCCCGGCGGTTTGTGGAGCGCCGCAACAAAGACTTGCTAACCCAGCCCTGTTGCATGCTACGATCCATGTTCAGTGGAGAAGCACCCGGCGAATGACCGCAACTGTTTCCCGCCTGATGAGCAATGGAGAGCAGCATGAAAGTGACAGGACGATCCGTCTGGCTTGGCGCAGTTTGTGCCGTCAGCCTCACCGCGCTATCCACTCCGGCGATGGCGCAAAGCACGC
>JANNRX010000012.1:0-7135 GCA_031401875.1 Hyphomicrobiales bacterium
AGCTGAAATTCTCCCGCCGCAACAGCGTCCAGTTCGCGGCGCAGACGCTCGGTTCCGCCCGGAAAATCCGAGGAAAGCACGATGGAGCGTATGCCGGGAAAGGTAACGGCGGCCTCTTCCGCCAACCGTTCCACGCCGGGACCGCAGATGGTGAGGCTGTTCTCGGTGCCGCAGGATTCGCAGCGTTGCGGCGTACGCTCGATATGGCCGCAATGGTGACAGAGCAAGGAGCGTCGGAAGCGGTGTTCCACCAGCCAGGCGCTGCATTGCGGGCATTGCCAGCGGTGGCCGCAATGGCGACAGAGCGTCAAGGGCGCGTAGCCACGCCGATTGAGGAAGAGCAGCGCCTGATCACCCGCCGCCAGTGTTTGCCCCACGGCCTGTTTCAGCGGTGCGGAAATCCAGCTGCCCGGCGGCGTGGGATGGGCCCGCATGTCAATGGCGGCAAGCTGGGGCAAAGCCCGGCCACCGTAGCGCTCCGCCAGCCTGACATGGCTGTAGCGGCCCTGTTCCGCATTGACCCTGGATTCGATGGAGGGTGTTGCAGAAGCAAGAACGACCGCGCAATTCTCGATGCGCCCACGCACCACGGCCATGTCACGGGCGTGGTAATGCACGCCGTCATCCTGTTTATAGGCCTGCTCATGTTCCTCGTCGATAATGACCAGACCAAGCTTGCTGAATGGCAAGAAAAGAGCCGAGCGCGCGCCCACCACCACTTTTGCCGCACCGCCGGCGATGGAGCGCCAGAGCCGGTCTTTCTTTGCGGGAGAAACACCCGAATGCCATTCGGCCGGACGCACACCGAAGCGAGCCTCAAAGCGGGCCAGAAACTGCGCAGTCAGAGCGATTTCCGGCATCAGGATCAGGGTCTGCAGACCGTGCTGAACAGCTTGCGCCACGGCTTCAAAATAAACCTCTGTTTTGCCCGAACCCGTGACGCCTTCCAGCAGGTTGACGGAAAAACTTCCCGCACCAACAGCGTGCCGAAGACGCTCTGCCGCCGCACTCTGGCTGTCGTTGAGATCTGTTGTTGCATGGGCAGGATCGGGCTCGGGCGCGATCGTTTCGCTTGGCAATGCCACGGCTTCCATCACCTGCGCATCAACCAGCGCATCGATCACGCCGGTTGAAACACCGGCGGCACGTGCCAGTTCGCTTTTGGGAAAGGCAAAACCACCCTGTGCCGCCAGTATCACCCGGCTGCGGGCGGCACTCAGCTTTTCGGGCCGGTTGCCGGTCAGCCGCACACCATAGCGTGGTTTTTCGATGCTGGCCGCCGTCGGATCGCGCATGGCCATGCGCGCCACCATGCCTTTGGGTGCCAGTGTGTAGGCCGCAATCCAGTCGACCAGCTTGCGCATCTCCGTGGAAAGGGACGGCCAGTCATGCCGGGCTATGACGGGCTTCAGATTGCCGCCGCTGCCCGCAGGCGCGTCAGCGTCGCGGTCCCAGACAATGCCGATGGTTTCCCGCGTTCCAAGCGGCACCGTGACAAGATCACCGGGTTGAAGCGCGAGATGTGCAGGTGCGCGGTAGCTATAGGCCTTGTCCAGCGCCACGGGCACCAGCACATCGACGATGGCGCCGGGTTGTGCCGCTGTGGTCTCCTGGAAGAGATCGTTGATGTTCGGGGAATCGGCCATGGTTCATCTGCTTTTAAGCCGAATGCGCCATAGTGGGCCATGCTCATTTCACCTGATATCACTGTTGAGACACAATCTTGGCTTTCCTACCTTGCCAGCGAAAGGCGTCTTGCTGCCAAAACGCTGGAGGTTTATGCCCGTGATAGCCGCCAGTTCCTGGTGTTTCTGACGGGTTATAATGGCGAAATACCGGGTCTTGCTGCGCTTTCAGCCCTGAAACCGGCGGATATCCGCGCCTTCATGGCAGAGCGCCGCCGTCAAGGTGTCGAAAGCCGCACACTGATGCGCCAGCTCGCAGGGTTGCGCTCTTTCTTCCGCTATCTTGAGCGGGAGGGGAAAGCTGTGGCGTCACCCTTTTCGGCTGTGCGCAGCCCGCGCCTTGCCAGGAGCCTGCCAAAACCCCTGCCACCGCAAGCGGCGCGTGCACTGGCGAATGCGGATCTGCGCGCAGGGGAAGAGCGACCACAATGGGTGCTGATGCGCGATGCAGCGGTTCTGTCGCTGCTTTATGGCTCGGGCCTGCGCATAGCGGAAGCCTTGTCGCTTCGGCGTCAGGACGCGCCGGGAAACCGCGATGGCATTACTGTAACGGGAAAAGGCAACAAGATGCGGGGTGTTCCCGTGTTGCCGCAGGTCTCAAAACTGATCGAGGATTATATTGCTATCTGTCCCTATGCGCTGCCATCAGGCGGCCCGTTGTTCGTGGGTGCCAAGGGCGGTCCCCTGAGCCCACGCATCATCCAGCTGGCGATGGCAAGCCTGCGCGGCGCGCTTGGCCTGCCTGAAAGCGCCACGCCCCATGCCTTGCGGCATTCCTTCGCCACGCATCTTCTGGCACGCGGCGGCGATCTGCGCACGATTCAGGAGCTTCTGGGCCATGCCTCGCTCTCGACCACGCAAATCTACATAGCGGTTGACATGAACCGGCTGATGACAAGCTACCGAGCCGCGCATCCCAGGGCGTAACACGCTTTACCTTGATGCATGTTCCTGAAATGCTTTTTCCTGGAATGCATGCAAAACACGCTGTTCACCTTGCCTGCCGTCAGTGCTATCTGCTTCTGTCATGCGATATGTTTCAACCCGCGGGGAAGCGCCCGTCCTTTCATTCTGCGATGCCGTGATGGCGGGGCTTGCCCGTGATGGCGGGCTCTATCTGCCCGAGACATGGCCAAAACTTTCGCCTGAGACCATTGCCGGATTTGCCGGAAAACCGTTTCACGAGGTTGCCGTCGCGGTGCTCAAGCCGTTCATTGATGGCGAGATCGCGGATGCTGATCTCCTCGCCATGGCGAAAGATGCCTATGCAACCTTCGACCATCCGGCGGTGACACCGCTGGTGCAGATCGGTCCCAACAGCTTCGTGCTGGAGCTGTTTCACGGACCAACGCTCGCCTTCAAGGATGTGGCGATGCAGATGCTGGCCCGATTGATGGATCATATCCTTGCAAAGCGCGGACAGAGAGCCACCATCGTGGGTGCGACCTCGGGAGACACGGGCGGGGCCGCCATCGAGGCATTCCGATCCTCGAAGCGCGTTGATTTGATGATCCTCTATCCCGAAGGCAGGGTATCCGACGTGCAACGGCGCATGATGACGACGCCGACGGAGAAGAATGTGCATGCTCTCGCTATCGACGGCACGTTCGATGATTGCCTGGCGCTGGTGAAGGCGATGTTCAACCACCATGCTTTCCGCGACCGGGTGAAACTGTCTGGCATCAACTCGATCAACTGGGGCCGTATTGTCGCGCAGGTGACCTATTATTTCGTGGCCGCTGCAGCTCTGGGCGCACCACACAGAAAGATCGCTTTTGCAGTGCCGACCGGTAATTTCGGCGATATTTTTGCGGGCTATGTGGCAAAGCAGATGGGGCTACCCATCGAGAAACTCGCCATTGCCACCAACAGCAATGATATTCTGGCGCGCACACTGGAGACCGGAACCTACGCCATGCAAGGCGTTGCGGCGACGACATCTCCCTCCATGGATATCCAGATCTCTTCCAACTTCGAACGCTGGATGTTCGAGGCTGGCGGACGTGATGCCGCCTCTGTCCGCAACCAGATGGCCGGACTGGCGCAATCCAGTCAATTCACGCTCAACGCCAGGCAAGACAAGGCAATCCGCGAGGATTTCACGGCCGCCCGCGCCAGTGAAGCCGATGTTGCCGCCGCCATCCGCCGGGTAAAGACCCGCAGCGGTTACGTGCTGGAGCCGCATACGGCTTGTGGGATAGTCGCCAGCGATGCTCTGACCGCTGATGCTTTGATCCCGCGTGTTATCCTGTCGACGGCGCATCCGGCAAAATTCCCGGATGCGATGCAGGATATAACCGGCGAAAGGACAGGTCTGCCGCTGCGGCTTGCTACCCTGTTGAGCGACCCCGAGCGCTCCACACCCTTGCCCAATGACCTCTCCGCCGTGGAACAGTTTGTTGAAATCAATGCCCGCGCCATTCACGAGGAAGCCGCTTGATCCCTGAAATCACCACCTTGCCGTCGGGCCTCCGGGTTGTGACGCTGACCATGCCCCATGTGGAAACGGCATCGCTTGCCATCATGGCGGGTGCAGGCTCCCGCGATGAGCGCAGTGGCGAGCATGGTCTGGCGCATTTTCTTGAGCATATGGCCTTCAAGGGAACGCGCCGCCGTTCTGCCCGCGCCATCGCCGAGGAAATCGAGGCCGTGGGCGGCGATATCAACGCCGCAACCAGCGTCGAGACGACGGCCTACACCGCGCGGCTGCTCGGCAAGGACGTCGCCCTGGGACTTGATGTACTGTCCGACATCCTGACCGAAAGTGTTTTCGATCCCGCCGAGATCAAACGTGAGAAAGGCGTCGTGTTGCAGGAAATTGCGGCGGTCGATGATACACCCGATGATCTGGTCTTCGACATGTTCACACAGACCGCCTTTGGTGAACAGCAGATCGGCCTGCCGATTCTGGGGACTCCAAAGACCGTGCGGGCGCTCAACGATGACAAGCTGAAGCTTTTTCTGAGCCGCGAATATGCCGCGGAGCGCATGGTTGTGGCGGCTGCAGGCGCTGTTTCCCACGAGGAGGTCGTGCGTGAGGCGCAAAAGCGGCTCTCGGCATTCGGGCCAGGGGATGGACAGAAACGCCCGGAAACACAGTATGTGGGTGGCGAGAAACGCGTCATCAAGCGGCTGGAGCAGGCCCATGTGCTTCTGGGCTTTGCCTCGCCCTCGCATCACGACACGGATTTCTATCCGGCACAGATTTTCGTCAATGTCATGGGGGGCGGCATGTCCTCGCGGCTGTTCCAGGAGGTGCGCGAGAAGCGTGGCTTTGCTTATTCCGTCTACAGTTTCCTCTGGGGCTATTCGGATACAGGCCTGTTCGGCGTTTATTTCGGGGCAGGCGAGAAAACACTGGGTGACGCCATGCATGTGACGCTCGACTGCCTGATGGCAGGCATCGATGATATTACCCAGGCGGAAGTCGAACGGGGCAAGGCGCAGCTCAAGGTTTCGCTGCTGATGGCACTCGAAAGTTCCAGCGCCAGGGCTGACGCCATGGCCCGGCATCTGATTGCCTATGGGCGGATCATTCCACCGGCCGAGATCATTGCGCGCATCGACGCCATTACACTGGCAGATGTCCTGCGCGTCGGGCATCGGATCATGGCGAGCACTCCGACGCTGACCACAATCGGCCCGGTGAAAACGCTGCCCTCCTTCGACAGCATTTGTGCACGCATCGGCGGCACGAAGGGCAGTTGAGTGCTGCTCTTCACCCGAATGCTGGCTGCAAGGCCAGATCTGGTCCTGGAGGCGGGTCCATTGCTGATCCGTCCGCCGCAGATGTCAGATTTTGTCCAGTGGGCCGCTTTAAGAGCCCAAAGCCGGGAATTTCTACAGGGCTGGGAGCCAACATGGCCCACTGACGATCTGACGAAAAGTGCCTTTCGACGCCGGATCATCCGCTATCTGCGCGAGATCGACCGGGACGAGAGTTATCCGTTCTTTATCTTCACCAATGCCGATGGCAGGCTTGTTGGAGGTTTGAACCTCACCAATATTCGCCGCGGTGCCGCTGCAATGGCAACGCTGGGCTACTGGATGGGCGCGCCTTATGCGGGAAAGGGCATCATGACGGCGGCGGTCAATTCTGTTCTCGATCGCGCCTTCACGACGCTGAAACTGCGACGCATCGAAGCGGCCTGCGTTCCGGAAAATGTCATTTCCATCAGGCTTCTTGAAAAGGCCGGGTTTGTCCGGGAAGGCTATGCCCGCGACTATCTGCTGATCAATGGTCAATGGCGGGATCATGTTTTGTTTGCAAAACTCGCGGGGCGATCTGTGGATCGCATGCTCTAAAAGGACATTGGTTGATAGCAGAAGGGTATTTGCTGTATCGAGCGGCTTGCCGCGATGCGAGGCAAAGGCTACCAGTTCTAGAGCATGTCGCGAATAAGCGGTTACGAGGTTATTTGAAGACGACATGCTCTAAAACTATGGTGTAGATCACGTTTTTTGAATTTTGATTAATCAATCAAAATGCGACGGGATCTAGGGCGAAGCAGGGAAGTTCTCTGTTTCTTGTGCAGGAAGAGTGATTGTCACAGCGTTTCTCCACCATTTTTTCCATAATCACGGGTTTGCTGGCGGTCTGGCTCGCGCTTGCGATTCAACCTGCGGCTGCGCTGGATTCCGTGCGCGTGCGGGCGGATCAGCCTGCAATCAACCTGCTCAGGGCGGTTGAGCGCTATCAGTCGCAAGGGGACAGGATCACAATCTCGACGGCTCCGGGCGCAGATGGCATTGTCCGCCGCATCGAAGTGGGTGCGCGCGAAACCGGTACGCGCCCCGAGTGGATTGCCTTTGCGCTGACCAATGACAGCGATGAACAGATCGACCGCCTGCTGGTGGCACCCCATTACAGGCTGGTGGGTTCGGGTGTAATCTGGCCGGATCTCGGCAACACCCGCATCCGCGCGATCACGGCCAGCCAGGGCCTTGCGCCAGAGCGCGAGGAAGCGTCAGGGGTGGATTCCTTCCTCATTACCCTTGATCCGGGGACCACCGTCACCTTCGTGGCAGAACTTGCGGTCAGCAGTTTGCCGCAGCTAACTCTGTGGGAGCCTGACGCCTACACCGAACGGGTAAACAGTCTCACCCTCTATCGTGGCGTGGTTCTGGGGATTGCTGGGCTTCTGGCACTGTTTCTGACCATCGTCTTTGTGGTCAAGGGCGCGGTTATCTTTCCGGCGGCGGCCGCATTGGCCTGGGCCGTGCTCGCCTATCTGGGCATTGATTTCGGCTTTCTGGGAAAGCTGTTTGGCATCTCCACGGAAGCAGAACGGGTCTGGCGGGCGGCGACAGAAGCCGTGCTTGCCGCGACCCTGGTGATCTTCCTGTTCGCCTATCTCAACCTCAACCGCTGGCATGTGCGCTATGTGCATTTTACCACGCTGTGGGTGATCTTCATCGCCGCACTGGTGGGACTTGCGCTGTTCAATGCG
>JANNRX010000013.1:0-13652 GCA_031401875.1 Hyphomicrobiales bacterium
ATCAAGGGAGTAAGCTTAACGAAAGGTTTCAGCCATCCTGATGCTGATTCCAGCTTAGTCTGAAACTGCCTTTTACCAGGAGCCTTCAGAGTGCCCGATACCAAAAAACCGCAGACCCGTCTCGGCAATCTTGATCTGTTGCGGTTGCTTGCCGCCCTGATGGTGGTTTTCTATCACTATACCTACAGTGGCTATGCATCGCATGGCTTGAGCCCAACAGCCTTTCCGGAGCTTGCACCATTCACGCAGCATCTGTGGGCCGGTGTCTCCCTGTTCTTCATGATTTCCGGTTTTGTGATTGCGTATTCGGCTGAAAAAAGCCCGGCCTATGATTTTGCCGTCTCGCGCATTGCACGGCTTTATCCGGCTTTCCTCATCTGCCTCACCCTGACATCGGTGGTTGCGATCCTGGCTGGCCCGCAAAATTTTGAGGTATTCCAGATTACGCCCATGCGCTGGCTTGCCAATCTCACGATGGCACCCATGATCTTCAAACAGCCGTTTGTTGATGGTGTTTACTGGTCAATTCTGGTGGAAATCACCTTTTACGGCTGGGTTGCCCTGCTGGTCGCCGCCGGGGTATTCCAGAGGTACCAACTCCGTATCATCGCGATCTGGCTGGCTGTCAGCCTGCTCAATGAATTTGTTCTGGAAAGTGCCGTGATGAACAAGCTCTTCATCACGCGCTATGCCTGCTATTTTGTTCTTGGCATCCTGAGCTATCGCGTTTTTGCAGCCAACCGTATGCCAACATTCGCAGAATGGGCGCTTGGAGTTCTTTCCCTGCTGATGAGTCTCAAAAGCGATAATCATGTCCAGACATGGATACAGCTGAACTATCTTTTCTCAGCAGAATGGAACCTTTGGCTTTCGCTGGCCAAGACCATTGCATTCCTTGCGGTTCTCAATCTTGCAATCCGCAGGGCGCCAATCCTGAGCACCGCCCGCTGCACCATGCTGGGAGGCCTGACCTATCCGCTGTATCTGCTGCATGCGAGCATCGGGTTTGTCCTGTTTCATCACTTCCATGAAACGGCCAACCGCTGGTTGATGCTCACCTGCATCTTCGCCTTGATGCTTTTGCTTTCCTATGCCGTATTCCGCTTTGTGGAACCACCGGGTCGCAAATTTATCCTGAAAACCGGACGAGATCTCCGATTTCGAACGAGGGCTTCGTCAGAACAGGCTTTAAGCTGAAGTCTATTTCTTGCACTCGGTTTCTGCGAGAATTTCCAGCCGCTTCATTTCGCCCTTCAGTGCAAAATCACCAAAGTCGAGCTTGAGAGCACCGGAAACGCCGTTTTCAAAGAGATCAAAACTCAGAACATAGATCGGCGTTCGCTCACCATTGCCAGGCTCGAAGTAGCTGATGGACACAGGCCAGCGTGGCATGGATTTAAGGCCAGCCTTCTCGCTTGCTTCCTCGATCGCCCTCCCCGTTTGCGGGATGGAAGCGCCGATCAGTGCCGTGGTGTCATAAATTTTCTCACCGCCGTCAGAACCATCATAAATGCGCAATTCGAGCAGGCGGTCGCCCTTTCTCGCGGCCGCAATCAATTGCACCATATGATCGGTCGGGAAACTGGCCACGCCATCAACATCAATCTTGTTGATCTTGGGCTGCTTGATGTCGATCGACAACCCACCGTCATTGGCGCGCTCTGCCTGACCGGCCGTCACTTCTGCCTGCGCATTGTTGGTGCGTTTTTCACCATTGAAACGCAGTGATTTGCCATCTCCGCTCTCGAAACTGGAAATGCGCAAGTCGGAGGTCTGGGATTGCCCCTCGCCATCGGAGATCTGGGTGACCTGGCGGAAGTTGGTGGCATAGCCTTCGCAGGCATTGCCAATGAACTCCATGGCGATGCGCCCGCTTGCCGCGCTGATCGATTTTCCGCGCGTGTTGAGCAATGTCAACTCATAGGCTGCTTGATGGGGAACCAGCGAAACTGTTGTCTGCGCCAGCGCGGGAATGGCTGTGGAGACCAACAGAACTGAAAACAGCACCGTGGATACAAGACGTGTTTGCATGAG
This sequence comes from Hyphomicrobiales bacterium, assembly GCA_031401875.1. Lineage (GTDB taxonomy): Bacteria > Pseudomonadota > Alphaproteobacteria > Rhizobiales > Beijerinckiaceae > JADCCX01. Next base: position 2,035 of record JANNRX010000013.1, read on the forward strand.
ATAATTCACCTATGAGGGGGACAGACTGCACAACTACGCCATTCACAATCCGAATATGTCGCAAGATAGGCGGCATCATGATTTGCCGCAATGATCGCGCCGTTGTGATCTCGTTAAATCCGTATCATACGCTATAATCTCTCGTTTTGTTCCTTGCGGGATGCACGAAATTTGATGAAAGATGCACCATTCAAACAGGAGATCGCGAGAATGGGCCAGATTGAAAAGCGGTTGCAGGAATTGAAGATCACATTGCCTGTGGCGACAGCACCCGTCGCGAATTATGTTCCTTTCGTCATCACGGGCAACCTTCTGGTGATCTCGGGACAGGTATGTTTTGGGCCTGACGGCAAACTGGATGCGAAGCACACCGGCAAACTTGGTGGCGTTGTTTCACCCGAGGCAGGCAAGGAAGCAGCCCGATTATGCGCCCTGAATCTTCTCGCACAGGCCACGGCAGCTCTGGGAAGCCTTGACCGGATCACGCGCTGCGTTCGCCTCGGCGGCTTTATCAACGCGACACCCGATTTCACGGCCTTGCCTGGAATCATGAATGGTGCCTCTGATCTCATGGTCGAGGTACTGGGCGACAAAGGTCGACACGCGCGCAGCACAGTTGGCATGTCGGCACTTCCAATGGATTGCGCTGTCGAGGTTGAAGCCATGTTCGAAATAGCCTGATTTTCATGCGAAAAAGTGCGTCCAATGCTCCGGACTGGCTTATTTCAAAGCCGATTGCCCATCGCGGTTTGCATGACATCAGAAAGGGTGTGATCGAGAACTCCAAAACCGCCTTCATCCGTGCCGTTGATCATGGATTTGCCATGGAATGCGACGTGCAATTGACGAAGGACGGGGAAGCTGTGGTCTTCCACGATGATACGCTGGATCGGCTCACTGGGCAGCAAGGCCTTGTCATCGGGCGCAATGCAGATGATCTGGCAAGGATTGCGCTCAGCGGATCGAAACAGGGTGATACGATCACCAGTCTGGGGACGCTGCTGGAACAGACGGGTGGAAGAGTACCGCTGATTCTCGAGATCAAGAGCCGGTTTGATGGGGATTTGCGACTGACGCGCCGGGTCGTCGAGGTACTGCACGGCAGAGAGCATCCTGTTGCCGTCAAATCATTTGATCCGCGCATTGTGGCGGCACTTCGGATGATGATGCCTGAAAGACCGCGCGGCATTGTTGCCATGGCGCAATATGAGTATCCTGATTATGCCACATTGCCCTCTGATGAGAAGCGCGCCATGGCCAATCTCCTGCACTTTTCGGAAACAAGGCCTGATTTCATTTCCTGGAATGTGAAGGATCTGCCCCATGCCGGGCCGCACCTCTGTCGTGTCGCGCTAGGTCTGCCTGTGATCGCATGGACAGTGCGAACCCCCGATGATGTCATCAAAGCCAGCATGCATGCGGACCAGATTGTTTTTGAAGGCTTCATGCCGCAATGATCCAGAATGTCCCGAGCGCATGGTAAACGGTTCATTAACCCCACCAAACTAGATTTGCTTCATAAAGAAGGAGCAAGTCATGGATTCCTTTCGGGACTTTATTGCAGGGCGCAGCAACAAATTGCTGCGCGATTTTCTTGGCACCAGTTTCGTCATCATTGCTCTGAGCATGGGAGCCATGATGATGATCAATCTTGCCGTTGAATCCTATACGATTGCGCAAAGCCAATCGCTTCCCTCACGCGTAGCGACGGGGCAAAACCGCCCGGATGGTCCCGTTACAACGATTACCCGCTCAGTTCTCGACGACGGTATTGTCACTGGATCCACAGTCAGTAAAAATTCAAAGGATAAAAAATAATCAATGCTTTGTGAGCGTTACCTTCTGCAAGAAATCATCCATTGCGCGGGTCACTTCCTTTGGCTTTTCAAGCGTTGAAAGATGACCGCATTGCGGAAATTCAACCAGCGCTGATCCTGGTATTGCTTGTGCCAGATCGCGCGCCATCTCAGGTGGTGTGATCGCATCCTGAAGGCCTACTCCGATGAGTGTCGGAATATTAATTGTCTCCAGAATTCCCCCATAATTCGGACGGTGCATCACTGCTGTCTGCTGCCGCACGAATCGCTCCGGCCCGGTATCGCGCATCATCTGCAGGACGATAGCCTCCAGAGCCTGATCTTTCGTCCGGTCGGGATGCACCAGTCTTGGCCACAGAATGCCATGCAGATCCTCGAACTGGCCATTTTGGGCAAGTTCGATGGTTTTCATCCGTCTTTGTGCATCGTCGGGCGTATCCGCGCTTGCCCTGGTATCGAGCAGAACCAGAGCCTCGATACGATGCGCCTGCTGAAGCACCATTTCCAGGGCGATGTAGCCACCCATGGAGAGGCCGATGAGGACAAAGGTTTCAGGTGCTGCGGCAAGACTGTTTCTGGCTATCGCCTCGAGACTGTCTGCACTTGCATTATCGGCCACTTGGCAATGATGCCGGGAGGCAAGAGCCTCAATTTGCGGCTGAAACAGCGCGGATGTGCAATTCAGCCCGGGTAAAAACACGAGATTGGCCATTGGGTGCCCTCATTTTGGATCAAATTGAGAAGTATTTGACTCTGATCGTGTGGAAAGCATTGCATTTCAACGCATTTAGGATCAGAGGCAACAGAATAAACTGCATCCCTTTTCCTGATGCCTGAAGTGACCCCATGTCCTTTTCTGAACTCGGACTTTCCGAAAAAGTCCTCAAAGCCGTTACCGGTGCCGGATATTCACAACCCACACCGATTCAAGAACAGGCGATTCCCCATGTTCTGGCACGCCGGGATGTTCTTGGCATTGCGCAGACGGGAACTGGCAAGACAGCCGCTTTCACCCTGCCCATGCTGACATTGCTGGAGCAAGGCCGCGCCCGTGCCCGCATGCCACGCACACTTATTCTCGAACCGACGCGGGAACTTGCCGCGCAGGTCGAGGAAAATTTCGTGAAGTACGGCGCCGAGCACAAGCTCAATGTCGCCTTGCTGATTGGTGGCGTTTCCTTCGGTGATCAGGATGCCAAGATTACACGTGGTGTGGATGTGCTGATCGCAACACCGGGGCGGTTGCTGGATCATTTCGAGCGCGGCAAGCTTTTGATGACAGGGATCGAAGTGCTGGTCATCGATGAAGCGGATCGTATGCTGGATATGGGTTTCATCCCCGATATCGAGCGGATCTGCAAACTGACGCCCTTCACCCGCCAGACCCTGTTTTTCACAGCGACAATGCCGCCGGAAATCCAGCGCATCACGGAGCAGTTTCTCAGCAATCCGATCAAGATCGAGGTCGCGCGTCAGGCAACCGCCGCAGCAACCATCACGCAGTTGCTGGTGGCTTCAGGCTCCAAGGATTTTGAAAAACGCGATGCACTGCGCAATGTGCTGCGCGGCGCGGCAGATCTGAAGAATGCGATCATCTTTTGTAACCGCAAGCGTGATATAGCAACAGTCGTCAAATCACTGGAAAAACACGGCTTTAACGTGGGCGGGTTGCATGGAGACATGGAGCAGAGGGCGCGTATGGCAATGCTTGAGTCATTCAAGGCAGGCCGTGTGCAGCTTATGGTGGCATCCGATGTCGCGGCGCGAGGGCTCGATATTCCTGACGTTAGCCATGTTGTGAATTACGATGTTCCGATCCATGCGGAAGACTATGTGCATCGCATTGGCCGAACCGGTCGTGCCGGACGCACAGGTACGGCTGTCTCCATCGTTTCCAAGGCGGATATCAAATATCTCGACGCCATCAAGGCCCTCATCAAGACCGATATTGCCTGGGATGGTCCTTCACTGGAAAATTTCGTTCCCTCAGCCGGGGACAGCGAGGACGAAGGTCGACGGCCTGGACGGGAAACCTATGGCCGAAGCCCGCGTGGCGGACGCGAGAGAGACGGCAAGGAACAGGGCAAGGAACGCGGCAAAGGCCGTTCAGGACAAGAACGCCATGGTGTTCCTGATCCTTCGATTCCGGCTGGAGCTTCTGTCGCCGAGAGTTCCAAGAAAGCTGAACAGCCACGCCAATCTGTGCGTGCATCGACGCCTTCAGTGCGTGGTGATTCGCCTGTTTCGCAGAGTGCGGGAGCTGCAATGCGCTTTCAGCAGGATGATGACGGTCCCAACGTCAAGGGAATGGGCGATCATCTACCTGATTTTATGCGCATTCCCCTGCGCAAGTCTGCAAAGTAGTCTGAAAGATAGCTTTATGCTGTCTTTTCGTCGAAAACAGGGCATTCGCCAAGCCAACGTGCTGAGTGCCAGTTTACACGAAAACATTGCTCTCAATCTTTGCGCTTAACCCCACCTTAAAACCAATGTGCGATATTCTTTGCCAAGAGTAAGTGGTTAGGGAATGCGATGTCGCAAAACAGAAGCGACTACGAGCGGACAATCTCTATTGGAGAGAAGGCTTTCGCTCATATCAGGGGACATAGAACCGCAGCCTATCCGCGGGCCTATGAGCTTTGGTACACCTACGTCACCGGACATCATCCTGCCCTGATGCGCGCAATCAATGATCTGCTGCGCAAATTCGGTCGTGTAACCCAGTCCGAACTGGACGATATCTACGATCGTTTCATTAATACCAATCGCTTCACGGCGGAAGCGGAACGCGCAACACTGCGTCTTCTGAGCCAGATGGATACTGTCGGTGAGGCGCTTGAGCATGCCAAGGTCGAAATCAATGATTACCGCAGCACCCTCAATGGCTCCGTCGAGGAGATGGAGGGGAATGTTGGCGAAACCCGCCTTCGTGCGATCATTTCGGATCTTATGGCCTCAACCCGCAATATGTCGCGTCTGAATGCCAAGCTCTCCGAGCAACTTGATGATGCAAAAACAGAAGTTGTCGAATTGCGCGAGGCACTGGAATCGATCCGTACCGAAAGCCAGATCGACCCTGTGACGACACTGGCCAATCGCAGTTTCTTTGATTCGGCTCTTTCCGATGCTGTCCGCCATGCCCAGCGCACGGGAGATTCCCTCTCCATCCTGATGACGGACATTGATCACTTCAAGAAGTTCAATGATACCTACGGCCATCTGACAGGTGATCAGGTCTTGCGGCTCGTTGCCATGTCCACAAAGCAGAACGTCAAGGGACTGGATACGGCGGCCCGTTTTGGCGGTGAGGAATTTGCCGTCATCTTGCCGGGGTGCGAATTGCGCGGTGCCATTCAGGTGGCGGAACAGGTGCGCAAAGCTGTCATGAGCCGCGAACTGGTGAAGCGTTCGACCGGCGAGACTCTGGGGCGTGTGACGATTTCAATCGGTGTGGCAACCTTCCGCAAAGAGGACACGCCGACAACCCTGATTGAGCGTGCAGACAACGCCCTCTACGCCGCAAAACGTGGCGGCAGGAACATGGTGGTCGCTGAAACAGATCCGATGGTGACGGCGAGCCGAACAAGCACAGCCGCCTGACGGCTATCTCTTTGCGATCCAGTTGCCAAGTCTTTGGACGCCGGCATGCATATCGGCCTCGCTTCCTGCGAATGAGAGCCGGATGAAACGGTGGCCATTCTCCAGATCAAAATCCAGACCAGGCGTGATCGCCACACCTGCCTCACGGATTGCTGCGCGGCAAAATTCCATGCTGTCATTCGTGAGTGCGGAAACATCGACATAGACATAGAAAGCCCCATCGACCGGGAGGAAGGAACCAAGCCCTATCCTGGGAAGTTCCTGCATCAGGATGTCCCTGTTCCTGGCATATCCCGCACGAACGACCTCCATTTCAGCCCGCCCGTCAAGAGCCGCTTCCGCGGCAACCTGGCTGAGATACGGCACTGAAATCGATAGGTTTTGCTGCAAGCGCTCGACAGGGCGCAAGAGCCGCTCCGGCACAACCATCCAGCCGATACGCCAGCCTGTCATGCAGAAATACTTGGAGAAGGAATTGATGATGACGGCATCGTCCGAGAACGTCAGCGCGCTTTCCGCTCGTGCATCGCCATAGGTCAGACCATGATAAATCTCGTCCGAAATGAGCCATATTCCGAGTCGGACACAGGTCTCGCAGACACTTTTGAGTGCCTCGGGTGTCATGACGACGCCGGTTGGATTGGCTGGACTCATGACGAGAACACCCTTCAGCGGCTTCTCACGATGCGCTTGCTCGATCAGCTCACCTGTGAGGGCATATCGGGTGCTGGCACCCGTTGAAATTTCGACCGGCTCAAGCGATAGCGCCTTGAGAATATTGCGATACGCTGGATATCCCGGAGAAGGAATTGCCACCCGGTCGCCCGGTTCAAACATCGACAGAAATGCCAGGGTAAAGCCGCCTGAGGATCCTGTCGTGACGACCACGCGATCAGTTGCAAGGGGAACCTTATCGTTCTGCGCATAAGAAGCCGCGATCTTTTCTCTCAATGAACGCAGGCCGAGTGCCTCGGTATAGGGTACGCGACCGGATTGCAGCGCACGAGATGCAGCGGCAAGTGCCGTTGATGGGGCAGGATTACCGGGCTGGCCGACCTCCATATGAATGACGCTACCGCCCGCCCGCTCGATATCAGCCGCTTCTGACATGACGTCCATGACAATGAATGGAGCAACCTCCGAGCGCCGGGAAGAGGCAGGTCCGGGAAATGTTTCAGTCTTCATGCGGCTGGCTTATCATGATTCAAACGTCATTTTATAGCCGCAGTTTATGCGCAGCCAGACTGATCGAGCTAAAGCACATTATGGTGAGGGTATGCGGACGACGTTGACCCTTGAGAGAGATGGCTTCATACGATGAGGGTGTTTTTCGCAATGGTTTTGAACAATATGACCGGCGCTGCCGCTTTTCTCCGTTTTTGCATTGCTGCCTGTATTGCCGTGATGCCGGTTTGTGCATCGGCGCAGCAGGGCAACACGGGTGTGATCCGCGATGCCGAGATTGAGCAATTGCTGCGCGATTATGCCAATCCGGTTTTCAAGGCTTCGGGCATCAATGCCAGTGCGACAAAGATCATTCTTGTCGGTAGCCGGGATTTCAATGCTTTTGTCGCCTCGGGCCGCAAGGTTTTCATGAATGTTGGCGTCATCATGGAATCAGCGACCCCCAATCAAGTCATTGGTGTCATGGCACACGAAGCTGGCCATATTGCGGGTGGACATCTGTTCCGGCTGCGGCAGGAGCTTGAACGCGCCCAGATCATCGCGATTGTCGGCTCGCTGATCGGTGGCGGCGCAGCCATTGCTGGCACACGCAGTCCACAGGTTGGTTCCAGCGGGGGTGGCACAATCGGCGCCATCCTGATCGGCCCCGAGATCGCCCGCCGATCCCTTCTGGCCTATCAGCGCAGTGAAGAAGCCGCGGCCGATAAGGCGGGGCTGCGTTATCTCATCGAGACCGGCCAGTCCGGCAAAGGCATGATTGAAACCTTTGAGCGGTTTTCCAGCGAAAGCCTGTTTCGCAGAGTGGGGACTGACCCCTATCTGCAAAGCCACCCTTCAGCTCCAGAACGCATTTCCGCGCTCAGGGATGAGGCAACAAAGAGTCCGCATTTTGACAAGGCTGACAGCCCTGCCCTGAAGGCAAGGCACGAATTGGCGCGTGGCAAGCTCTGGGGCTTTCTGTCAAGGCCCGATGAACTGGCGCGCCGCTATGCGCCGACCGATACATCCCTCCCCGCCCGCTATGCACGCGCCATTGCTTCCTACCGCTTTGGCAACCCCGCCAGTGCGCAGGCCCAGATTGATGATCTTATCCGGGCGCAACCGAACAATCCCTATTTCTGGGAATTGAAAGGTCAGGCGTTGCTGGAAGGCGGCAAGGCGCGCGAAGCGCTTGCACCTCTCAGGCGCGCCATCAGCCTTGCTCCCAATCAACCGCTTCTGCGCGGATTGCTTGGCCATGCGCTGGTTTCCACTGGTGATATCAAGGATGCCAATGCCGCGATCAAAGAATTGACCACGGCATCCGAGCGTGATCCTGATGCACCGGAAAACTTCCGCTATTTGGCCCGCGCCTATGCCACCAAGGGCGATGATGCCATGGCGGCACTTTCTGCGGCGCAAGGCTTCATTGCCGAAGGTCAGCAACTGGAAGCCAAACGTCTTGCAAGGCGCGCCAAGACCGGGCTCAAGGAAAAAAGCCCGGCCTGGCTGAAGGCGGATGATATCGTCAACCAGCTTCCTCAATCATGAACACACTATGCCCCGGAGCCAATGCCAGATGCCTTTCTTCAAATCCGTAAAAACCTTTGCATTGGCCCTCGGCCTTGCCAGTTTCTCGCTGATACCTCAGGGGGTAGCGCAGACAGCTCCTTTCAATGACGCGCAAAAAGCGGCACTGAACGCAATCATCAAGGATTACCTCCTCAAGAACCCCGAGGTTGTTCAGGAGGCGCTTATCGAACTTGATCGCCGTCAGAAAGAAGGCGAGCAGAGCCTTCGCCTGAAAATCACACAGGACAAGACGAGCCCGTTGTTCACGGCAAAGCACAATGTCTCCTTTGGCAATCCGAAGGGCGATGTCACGATTGTCGAATTTTTCGATTATAATTGCGGCTTCTGCAAACGTGGCCTTGGTGACCTGCAGAAGCTTGTGGCTGAAGACAAGAATGTGCGCATCATCACCAAGGATTTCCCGGTGCTGGGGCCTGATTCAGTCGAGGCTGCAAAGATAGCTGTCGCGATCAGACAGCAACTCTCGCCAGAAAAGCTCTGGGGATTTCATCAGAAACTGATCCTGGTTCGGGGCAAGATCGGAAAACAGACCGCTCTTGATGCTGCAAAAGAGGCGGGAGCCGATATGGCGCGCCTTGCCAGTGATACAGAAAGTGCCGATACACGCGCCGCAATCGAACAGAATGTGCAACTTGCCGATGCTCTTGGTCTGACAGGAACACCGTCTTATGTCGTGGGCGAGGATATCGTTGTTGGAGCCGTGGGCTTTCAGGATCTGAAATTGCGCATCGACAATATCCGCAAATGCGGAAAATCGGCCTGTTGAAGGATGAGACCGGCAAGCGCTTGATTAACAACCGGTTCCTTCAAAATCCTGCGTAAAACCAGCGCGTTCATGCTTTTCCCGCAAAGCTTGAACGCGCACTGCATATGCACACTTGGCATACAAGCTCTGTTGGCGCATAAGCCTGCGACCGTGGTTTTAACAATCTGGAACCGATCCCATTCCTTCTTCGTCTTGAGAGACGAACATTCTCCAAGGACTATCGAACAATGGCGAAAACACCTGCTGCCAAAGTGCAAAAGGCTCCTTCCGCAATCGATACCGATCTTATCCGCACCATTGCGCAATTGCTGACAGAAACCAATGTCGGTGAAATTGAGATTGCAAAGGGTGATCTCAAGGTCCGTGTTGCACGCTATGCCAGTGCTTCAAATGCGCAACCCCCCGTTGTTTATGCGCCAGCTCCAGTTGCAACTACAGCTGCTCCTGCCGCGCAAGCCACTCCGGCGGCGGCTCCAACGATTGCGACCGCCTCCGAAGCGGCCAGTCATCCAGGTGCTGTCACCTCTCCCATGGTCGGCACGGCGTATCGCAAGTCCGCACCGGATGCGAAGAATTTTGTCGAGATCGGCTCGGTCGTGAAAGCGGGTGACAAGCTTCTGCTCATCGAGGCCATGAAGACTTTCAATGACATTGTGGCGCCCACGGCAGGCACGGTGACAGCAACCTTCGCAGAAGACGGCCAACCCGTTGAGTTTGGGCAAACCCTCTTCGTGATCGAATGATCGGGGGCGAAAAGCCTATGTTTGACAAGGTATTGATTGCCAATCGTGGTGAAATTGCTCTCCGGGTGCTGCGTGCCTGCAAGGAGCTTGGCATTGCCACTGTCGCGGTGCACTCGACAGCCGATGCCAATGCCATGCATGTCCGGCTTGCCGATGAGAGCGTCTGCATAGGCCCACCCCCGGCACGTGACAGCTATCTGAATATTCCGGCTTTGATCGCTGCTTGCGAGATTACAGGCGCGGATGCCGTGCATCCGGGTTATGGCTTTCTTTCTGAAAATGCCCGCTTTGCTGAAATCCTTGCTGGACACAAGATCAGCTTTATCGGCCCCAAGGCAGAACACATCCGCACCATGGGCGACAAGATCGAGGCCAAGCGCACAGCGCGACGCCTAGGAATTCCCTGTGTTCCGGGCTCCGAAGGGGGCATCTCGGATGATGCCGAAGCCAAGCGCGTTGCTGCCGAGATCGGGTATCCGGTTCTTGTGAAGGCTGCGGCAGGCGGCGGTGGGCGTGGCATGAAAGTGGCACGGACCGAAGAGGATATCGTTGACGCCATACAATCTGCCAAGATCGAAGCGAAAGCCGCCTTTGGTGACGATGCGGTGTATCTGGAGAAGTATCTGGAAAAACCCCGCCACATCGAGATTCAGGTGTTAGGCGATGGACGCGGCAACGCCATTCATCTGGGTGAACGCGATTGCTCGTTGCAGCGTCGCCACCAGAAAGTCTGGGAGGAAGGCCCCTCACCTGCTCTCAACGCGGCCGAACGGGAGAAGATTGGTACCATTGTCGCCAAAGCCATGCAGGGTATGCAGTATCTTGGCGCTGGCACGATCGAATTTCTCTACGAAAACGGTGAATTTTATTTCATCGAAATGAACACGCGCATTCAGGTCGAGCATCCCGTGACCGAGATGATCACGGGAATTGATCTGGTCAATGAGCAGATCCGGGTCGCGGCAGGCTCGCCGCTTTCCGTGACACAAAAGGATATCGTGATTGATGGTCATGCTATCGAATGCCGCATCAACGCCGAACATCCAGTGACATTTCGCCCGTCTCCCGGTCTGATTTCCTATTACCACCCACCGGGCGGTCTTGGCGTGCGTGTGGATTCAGCGGCCTATCAGGGCTATCGGATTCCACCCCATTACGATTCCCTCGTTGGGAAACTTATCGTGAAAGGCCGCACGCGTAATGAATGCCTCATGCGCCTGCGCCGTGCACTGGATGAGTTCGTGATTGATGGCATCGAAACTACGCTGCCCCTGTTCCGGACACTGGTTCGCGACGCCGAAATCCAGAACGGCGACTATGACATCCATTGGCTCGAGAAATTCCTTGCCGCTGGCGGAATGGACGAAGCCTGAAGCTCCGTCCATCGGCGCATCAGATTTTTGCAACCCGCGTACGTTGGCCTCCGCGATGCCATGAGTAACGGCGCTCCGCCACATCGACATGCACCGAACGGGTATGCGTGTATGTCCCGACGCCGCCAACACCGGGCCTGCTGCGAAAATATTTTGCCAGTGTGCCTGGATGAACACCTGCGATCTGCACATCCGCTGCCATGCATTTCCCATGATAGGATCTTCGTCCCGGACGGAAACCTGAGGTGATGACAGCCGCAGAGCCAAAATGGCTCGACGCATCGCGAATGATACGTACCAGTCCTGGTTTAAGGCAGGCTGTCGAGACAGAGGGTATTTGTCTTGCAATGTTGCCCGCGGGACCAGAGCGTGCCACAGGCGCGCCGCTCGAAGAGCGGCGTGTTGGTGTTGAAAGCGTGCCAGTGTCTTTCGGCATACGTGATTTATCTGTTGTCCCACTGTTTTGAAGTGTCGTTCGTTGAACCGGGAGCCGCCGCGCGCGAAACGGTCGCCGCGACCTCGTCGTAACACTCCTTCCCCACTGACGCCGCGAGTTCCTCCG
>JANNRX010000014.1:0-2437 GCA_031401875.1 Hyphomicrobiales bacterium
GAGGTTCTGATCATCTGCCCCAAAGGCGCGATGCCGCAATGGCGACGCACCATTGCAAGGTCGGCGCAGACCGCAAAATCCGTGACGATCACCAATTATGAACGCACCAAGGCGCTGATGGCGCCGCCTGCGCTCAGCACCAGACGCTCGACGCGGGCAAGGAACAACGAACTTGCAAAGCACGGCGCGCTCAAACGCTCCTGGCCGCTGGTGATTTTTGATGACGCGCACCGTCTGCGCAATCCCTCCTCGCAGCAGAGCATGGTCTGTCGGCAACTGGCCGATGCTGCCGACTTCACCATCTTCATGAGTGCCACTGCGGGTCAATCACCGCACGAGCTTGCCTATCTCGGAAAATTGCTGGGTTGTGCCACAGGTGCAGAGACCACCACCATGGACGGTTTTCGACAGTTGATGAAAACATTGCGCATGGGCAAGGCCCGCGGGCGCTGGAAGAACTGGTCGTGGGAAGCGAACGAGCCTGATCGCGCCCGCATGGCAGAAATTCTTTACAAGGGTGAGAGTGCCATCGGCCTGCGCCGCAGGCCCGGCGATATTCTGGGATGGCCGGAGGTGCAGAGGACGCTTGCGCCCACAGCCCTCGATGCCGCGACACGCAAGCTCTACGACGCCAACTGGCGCGCTTTTCGCCATGAAATTGGCCTCAGCGGCGGCAGCACGAGGACGCCCTCCGGCCGGGTGGCGGAATTGCGGTTCCGCCAGAAAGCCAGCTTGCTGAGGGTTGGCGGCACAGCGGATTTTGCCGAGCAGATGCTGGACGAAGGCCTGCAAACAGCCATTTCCGTGGCCTTTCTGGAGACGGGCACACTGTTGCTGGAGGCACTGACCGGGCGTGGCTGGAAAGCAGGACAAATCACAGGCGAATATTCATCGTTTCAGAACGAGCAGACCCGCCAGGCCTTTCAACGCGGTGAACTTGATGTCGTGATCTTCACGGTCACGGAAGCCATTTCACTGCATCGCAACGAAATGCCGGGCGGCGAGCGGGAGCGGGCGCTGATCGTGCATGACATCCGCCACAGCGCCATACAGGCACAGCAGATCGAAGGGCGCTGCCACAGGAATGGCGAACGCGCCGTGATTCACTACGCTTATGCCGAGGAGAGCGTTGAGGAGATGATCGCGTCATTGGCTCTCAGCCGCATGGCCACAATGGACGGCATGGCGGGAGATGACACAACACTGCTTGATGAGATCAGCGCGGCGCTTGAGACAGTGATTGGTGAACGAGAAGCAACGGGGAAAATCTATCCCGAACTTGCCGCGCCTGCGGTAGGCTTCCTTTCATGAGCGCACAGCTATACGTGCGTTTTCACTGTGCCCTCGATCAGCGCTTTCTGTTTCATCAGCTCGCGTGCCATGAAATCCACAAAGGCGCGGATGCGCGCCGAGTTCTTGAGATCGGGATGGGTCAGCAACCAGAGTGAGGAATCGAAAGTGATCGGCGCCGGGAGCAGGCGCTTCAGTCTGGTTGACTGATCGCCAATGAAACTGGGAAGAAAACTGACACCGATTCCGGCCTCAACCGCCTGAGACAGGCCAAGCACAGTATTGAGGCGATAGATGATTTTCGACGCAGGAACGGTGCGCGCCATCCATCGCGCCGGTCCAATATTGCTCAAGGCATCACCAAAGCCAATCCACGTGTGCTCGGTGAGATCCTGAATGTCATCGGTCCGGGCAATGTCGCAATTTGCAGCACCATAGACGCACCACGCAATCGTGGCGATGCGGCGGCCGACAAGTGTCTCGGGCGGTTCCGCAGTTGCACGGATGGCGACATCAGCATCACGCTTGGAAAGGTTCAGAGCACGGTTATCAACGACGATATCAAGCTTGATTTCGGGATAGGCCCTGCAGAAGGCTCCAAACAATGGCGTGGTGAGATGGGCAACAAGCGAATCATTGGTGGTGATGCGCAGTTCACCCGACGGTTTGACATCACGCCCGGCGACCCGGCGCTCGAATTCCGTGATGTCATCAAACATACGGGTCGCAAGTGCGACCATTTCCTCACCAGCAGGTGTTGGCAGGTAACCCGTGCGCGCCCGTTCAAAAAGCCGACTGCCCAATTCATTTTCAAGCGTATTCAAGCGGCGGAATACAGTGGAATGATTGAGTCCAAGAACGTCGCCTGCTCCTGCGAGAGAGCCACTATCGGCGATTGCTTTCACCAGTCGAAATTCATCCCAGGAAATATTCTGCATGATGGGTCACACTACACCTGAGCTTGCGAAACACAAATCACAGGTTGTGGTTTGACTTGATAGAATCTGAACCGGCTCAGACAAAAACCGGTCTGTTTTTTTACAGCGCTCTCACCTTGGAGCTGCCGCCCGGGACAGGCGGTCATTGATGGCTTCGCCCAATCCCGCAGCAGGTATTGGCATAACCGCAATTGCGCCCGGCTTGTGAC
>JANNRX010000015.1:0-3267 GCA_031401875.1 Hyphomicrobiales bacterium
CAAACAGCGTCAGAACAGCCAGTTCGGAGGGCAAGCCGGATTTGTAGTTATCGACGAAATCACCGACCACCTTCACCCCCGCGGCATTGATATCGCCGCCGAGCGAGCCCCGCAGCACGTTGAAATGTCCGTTCGCCACACCCGGTTCGAGATGCATGCGCGGTTCGATCACGGCCTCGCCACGGCCCTGGGTCGCCAGCGCATCTTCAATCGCACCCAGGATTTCATCATTCGTGATAGCCAGTGCCTCGATATCAAACCGGTTCATGTAGGTAATATAGAGCGCAGGCATATGACCCGGAGCTGACATGATGGATATCCTCAAACCTGTGGGCTGATGGGAAAATGACAGCGCACGCGCCGCCCGTCGCTGGTTTCACTCAATACTGGCGGTTCAATCCTGCAACGCTCGACCATCTGCGGACAGCGTGTATGGAAGCTGCAACCCGAGGGTGGATTGATCGGGCTGGGGATCTCACCCTTGAGGATGATCCGTTGCCGCCGCTTTGCAGGATCAACCGACGGATTCGTCGACAGCAACGCGGCCGTATAGGGGTGCGCCGGGGCCGAAAACAAGGCTGACGTGGGAGCCTCTTCGACGATCTGTCCCAGATACATCACGATGGTCCGCTGCGTCAGTCGGCGCACGACATTCAGATTATGGCTGACAACCAGATAGGTCAGTCCGAATTCACCATGCAGATCCAGCATGAGATTGAGCAGGTCGCCCTGCACCGAGACATCCAGTCCCGCCGTCGGTTCGTCGGCGACTATGATCTCGGGTTCGAGCACCAGCGCGCGCAAAATCGCCACGCGTCGGGCCTGACCGCCGGAGACCTGATGCGGAAACTTCTCCAGTGTGGTTTCAGGCAAGCCAAGACGCCCCAGCAATCGCAGCAACCGCTGGCGCCCCTCGACACGTGGCAGGTTGTGAATCCTCAGTGGCTCCTCCACCAGTGTTCCGATGCGCATGCGTGGCGAGAGCGAGGCAACGGCCTCTTGCAGCAGCATCTGCGCCTGACGCCGAAACCCGAGCGGATCGCGGGCCAGACGGTCGCGCAAGGGCTCACCGGCAATCGTCACGATGCCGGACGTTGCCGATGTCAGCCCCATAAGCACCCGGCAGAGCGTGGTCTTGCCGGAGCCGGATTCACCCACCAGCCCAACGATCTCACCTCGTACGATACGGAACGAAACATGGTTCAGGGCCCGAACCTTGCCGCCGAAAACGACAGAGACATCATCAAAGGCAATCAGATCCTGTCCTGCAGGGTCAGTGGCTGTTTCAGCGCTCATGGTAACGCCTCGTCCATGCGCCAGCAGGCCGCCATACGGTCCGCCCCGGCAGGGATCAGCTGCGGAGAAGCTTCCCGACAGATTTCCGTTACATGGGCACAGCGACTGGCGAAAATGCAATGTGTCAGCGGGCTCGTCGGATCAGGCACCTCGCCGGGAATGGTCGCAAGACGGCCCTCATCGCCAGCCTCGATCTCGCAGGCAAGCAACGCACGGGTGTAGGGGTGACGCGGGGCACCGAGAACATCGGCGACGGGTCCAGTTTCGACAATTGTGCCGCCATACATCACGCAAAGATCATCGCAGAGTTCAGCAACCAGCCCAAGATGGTGTGAGATGAAGACAATCGAGCCGGAAAATTCGTGCCGCAGCTGATCAATCAAGGCAACGATCTGGGCCTCCACCGTAGCATCAAGTGCCGTGGTTGGCTCGTCGGCAATCAGCAAGTCAGGCTCGACCAGAAGCGCCATCGCAATCATCACACGCTGGCGCATGCCTCCGGACAACTGATGGGGATAGGCCTTCAACCGCTGCCCGGCATCGGAAATACCGACCTTGACCAGCATGGCTTCGCTGCGGCTCAGAGCGGCGGCCTTTGTCAGATCCGGGAAGCGCTGGCGCAAAACGTCCACAAGATGGGTGCCGATGGTAAAAAGGGGGTTGAGCGCCGTCATCGGGTCCTGAAAGATCATGGCGATGCGGCGGCCACGCCAGGCATGCATGGCTTTTAGATCAAGCGTCAGAAGGTTAGTGCCATCAAACAGGATTTCCCCGTCGAGCCGACTGATATTGCCCGGCAGGAGCCGGAGCAGACAGGAGGCCAGGGTCGATTTTCCAGAACCCGATTCACCCACAATCCCGAGGATGCGTCCCCGTCTTATGTCAAGATGGAGACCGCGCAGGATATGCGCCTCGCCGCGCCCGGTCCTTGCGTCGAGTGTCAGGTTGCGAATGCTGACGAGGGGATCAGCCATGATCAGCGGTCTCCACTCAGGCGGGGATCGACCGCATCCCGCAGAGCCTCGCCAAACAGGGTGAAGCCAAGCGTTGCAATGCCGAGAGCCGCGCTGGCGATCACCACGGGCAGTTTTGAATCGGAGAGATAGGCATAGCCATCATAGATCAGGGTGCCCCAGCTTGCGAGCGGTGGCCGCACGCCAAGACCGATGAAAGACAGCCCTGCCTCGATGGTGATGACCACCGGAATATCCATGCTCGCCAGCACGACCAGCGGCCCGGCAATGTTGGGCAGAAGATGGAAAAGGGCAATGCGTGGCAGTGAAGCGCCCAGAAGCCGCTCGGCCTCGATGAACGGGGCATTGCGCACTGTCAGCACCTGGGCACGCGCCACCCGGCCAAAATGGGGGATGAGTGTCACCGACACAATGATCACCACCAGCAGTGTCGATGGCCCGAACACAGCGACCACCGCGAGCGCCAGCACAAGGCTGGGAAATGACGAGATGATATCGAACAGGATGAGGATCAGCCGTTCCGCGCGTGCCGGAACCGAAGCCGCCACAACGCCCAGGATGGTACCTGTGACAAGTGCCGCCGTGATCGCGGTCAGCGCCACGGCCATGGCAACACTAGCCCCATGCACGAGTCGACTGTAGAGATCACGCCCAAGATGATCGGTTCCAAGCCAGTTGGCCAGGGACGGACCCTGAAACCGGTTCAGCACATTGATTGCATCAGGGTCATGCGTCGCGATGATTGGTGCGAAGAGCGCGGCTGTCACCACGATCACCACGATCACCAGCCCGACAGCGCCGGAAAAGGTCGAGACCACACGCCTTAGCACACCCACGAGACCGGATACTGCGTCGGCTGAAACGGACGGGCGTACGCTCATGACGGCGTTGCCTCGTTCCCGGCATGGCGTCGGATGCGCGGATCGATCGTGGAATAGCTCAAATCAACCAGCAGGTTGGTGATCACAAAGACCAGCACGACAATGAACACTGCGCC
>JANNRX010000016.1:0-11955 GCA_031401875.1 Hyphomicrobiales bacterium
GGAGCCGATGATTACATCGCCAAGCCGTTCAATCCCCGGGAGTTGCTTGCGCGCATCAAAGCTGTTTTGCGCCGGAGCAATACTCCTGGGGCCGCCAAGCCTGACCGGACGCAGCGCGGCTTCCGCTTTGATGGCTGGTCGGTCAATCTCTTGCGGCGTGAACTGACAAATCAGGACGGCGTGCTGGTTGATCTTTCCGGCGGCGAATTCGATCTACTGCTGGCATTCCTTGAAGCGCCGAACCGCATTCTGTCTCGCGATCATCTGCTCGATGCTGCGCGCAACCGCGTGTCCGGAAGCTTTGACAGGTCCATCGATGTTCTTGTGAGCCGTCTGCGGCGCAAGCTGGAGCAGGGTCTTGCTGACGCTCCAGCGACCATCAAGACGGTGCGCGGGGCGGGCTATCTGTTCCTGCCGAAGGTCGAGCCGCAATGAGGCGGTGGCTGGACACATTCACGAACCGCACGATTCTGTTGCTGCTGGTCGGCATTGGACTTGTCCATGTCGCCAGCCTCTATGCTTATCAGGTGGCACTGGATCAGGAAATGTCCAGCGCGGGTGAAGCCCGGCTCGCCGACCGTCTGCTGACCATCAAGCAGGCTGTGATGCGCGTGGCACCCAATGAGCGGGAACCGGTGGCCCATGAATTTTCAGGCGGCGCCGTGGAGGCGCACTGGAGCCGCACCGAGCATGCCATTCCCGGTGGCCCCGGATCGTCGGAATGGGATGGCCTGAAGCGCCGCTTGCGTGAACGGGCACCCGAGCTTGGCGAGGCCCAGGTTATCATCGGGGCCAACCGCAAGCTGGAGAGTGATCCGCATCTCGCATTGATCTCCATGCAATTGCCCGATGAAAGCTGGGTCAATGTCAGCCTGTTCGCCCGGATGACGCCGCAGACCGGCAATCATGGCACGATCCTTTCGACAACACTGATGGCATTGGGCGTGATCGGCATTTCCATCCTGCTGGTGCGCTGGATGACGCAGCCCCTGCGCACTTTTGCCGATGCGGCGCAGCGCCTTTATCGGGGCACGGAGACTGTCGCGGTGCCGGAAGAAGGTCCTCGCGAGGTGCGCGAACTCGCCAGCGCATTCAATGACATGCAGACGCGCATCAAGACGCTGATCGATGACCGGACACATGCCCTTGCGGCTGTATCGCATGACTTGCGGACGCCGCTGACGCGGTTGCGCCTCAAGACAGAAGATGTCGGTGATGGACCTCTCGGCAACGCCATGCGGGCGGACCTCAGCGAAATGGAAGCCATGATCGACCAGACGCTGGCCTATCTGCGTGGGGACCGATCCGACGAGGAGTTCCGGCAGGTGGACCTAGCGGCGCTGCTTGGGACGCTGGTGGATGATGCCAGCGATGCGGGCAGCGGCAGCACGCTTGCGGGTTTGCCAAAGCTGGCCATCAGGGCGCGCCCGTTGGCACTCAAACGGGCCTTCGCCAACCTGATTCAGAACGCAGTGAACTATGGCAGGGTTGCACGACTGACGCTCGAACAGACCGGAACGAACGCTGAAGTTGTGATTGATGACGATGGGCCGGGCATTCCCGCCGATCAGGTCGAGGCGGCATTTGCGCCGTTCACGCGCCTCGAAGCGTCACGCAGCAAGGAGACCGGCGGATTTGGTCTGGGGTTGACCATCGCACGCACGATCATCGAGGGGCATGGCGGCAGCATCCGCCTCGAAAACCGTTTTGAAGGCGGCTTGAAAGTTATGGTGTGCTTGCCTGTTATCGGCCCTGGCGCAGGAAAGCCCTGATAGCCGCAACACTTTGTTACAATCGAGACATCAACCTGAAAGCTTCATGCGGCTATGAAAGCACCCATGATGGTCCGATTCTGCGGACTTGACCGGGTTGCTGCATGATTCTGACCAAGCTTCGCATATTTCTGTTCAGTGCCTTGTTGATTGGTCTGGCGCTGGCTGGCAGCGAACGCGGGCTTGCCCATGAGGGCCATGATCACGGCGCACCGCCTACACCGGTTTCCACAACGATCGCACCGCGCATCGATGCCTCATCCACCCTGTTTGAATTGATCGGCGTTTTCCGGGAAGGCAAAATCACGCTCTATCTCGACAGCTTCATCACCAACGAACCGGTCAGGGACGCTGAAATCGAGGTCGAGACGCCCAGGGGCGCAGTGAAGGTGAAGCCCAACCCCGACGGGACCTATGCCCTTGATGCCGCCTTTGCGGCAAAGGGTGAAAAGCACGATCTGATTTTCACTGTCACTGCGGCGGGCGATGTGGATGTGTTGACTGGTGTTTTGGCCATTCCTGCCGACGTCAGTGGTGCGCCAATTGCAGCGAGGACATCGTCATTGTTCGGATCGGCGATTGCCCAGAGTTTTCGAGACCACGTGGCCGCTTTTGATCTGTCCTTGCCCGCAGTCGCCCTCGTTGCCTTTGTTCTTGGCTTGCTGTTCGCGCGTATCGGGCGGCGCAATGCGGCAGCTATCTTGGCCGCCGGTCTTGCGCTTTCGGCTTTGAGCACAACGCCAGATGCCCACGCGGCTGAAACCGCCGGTTCAGCTGCCAGCATCGCGCCCGTCGATCTTGCCCAACGCTTTCCCGATGGCGCGCTCTTCGTGCCCAAGGCAACCCAGCGCATTCTGGCGATCCGCACGATCATGGTTGTCAGTGAAGAACACCGCCGTGCGGTGTCTCTGCCCGGCCGTGTTATCCCCGATCCCGCGGCGAGCGGCAATGTGCAGGCATCTGTCACCGGCCGCTTGTCACCACCTCAAGGCGGCTTCCCGCGCTTGGGAACGCGCGTCAAAACCGGCGACGTGCTGGCGTTGGTACAACCCGCGATCGGCTCCGCCGACATCACGACGCAGCAACAGCAGGCCCGCGAACTGGATCAGCAATTGGCTCTCGTCCAGCGTCGGCTGGAGCGTCTGCGCCCCATCGCCAATGTCGTGGCGCGCTCGCAAATCGAGGACGCGGAACTTGAGTTGAAAGGACTGCAGAACCGTCGCGCCAATCTGGAGCTAGCGCAGAAGCGAGAGCCCGAGAAGCTTCTTGCTCCCGTCGACGGAGTCATCGCGTCCGCCACAGCCTCACCGGGTCAGGTCGTTGAAACCAATGCCGTGATCTTTCAGATCATTGATCCCGGGAAGCTCTGGATAGAAGCGCTGACTTTTGATGCGATGGCGGGAACCCGCAACGCCGCTGCAAGGCTTGGTGACGGCCGTGCCCTGAAGCTTGAATATCAGGGTACGGGCTTTGCTGAGCGCAATCAGGCCATCCCGATCCACTTTGCTGTCAGCGAAGACACCCGAGGCCTGCGCATGGGGCAGCTGCTGACCGTCATCACGGAAACCGAAGAGACGCGAACCGGAATT
Organism: Hyphomicrobiales bacterium; assembly: GCA_031401875.1. Lineage (GTDB taxonomy): Bacteria > Pseudomonadota > Alphaproteobacteria > Rhizobiales > Beijerinckiaceae > JADCCX01. Next base: position 3,362 of record JANNRX010000016.1, read on the forward strand.
GCAGTGCCACGCGCCAGCGTCGTTCGCGCCTCCAACGGGCAGGCGCTGGTATATGAACACGCCAATGGCGAGCGCTTTGTGCCACGAGAGGTGCGGGTGGAACCGCTGGATGGCGAACGCGTCATTATCGTCAGCGGTATTGCGGCGGGCAGTCGTATCGTCACGCAGGGTGTCGAACTGCTCAACCAGATCCGGTGAGCGAGAGATGTTCAATTTTCTCGTCACGCAATCCCTCCGCAACCGCCTCTTGGTGCTAGCTCTTGCGGCCGTGCTGGTGATCTACGGCGCGTTCACGGCCACCAAGCTGCCGGTGGATGTCTTCCCGGACCTCAACAAGCCTACCGTTACCATCCTGATCGAGGCGGAAGGGCTGGCACCGCCCGAAGTCGAGCAACTTGTGACCTTCCCCATCGAGACGCAGATGAACGGGTTGCCCGGCGTGACGCGTGTGCGCTCGGTGTCAGGCGTTGGACTGTCCATCGTTTATGTCGAATTCGACTGGGGCACCGATATCTATCGCAACCGGCAGCAGATCGCCGAACGACTGACATTGGTGCGGGATCAGCTGCCTGCCAATGTCACGCCGCAGATGGGGCCGATCAACTCGATCATGGGGCAGATCCTGCTGGTCGCCATGACCGGGCCGGATAATGTCTCGCCCATGGAAATGCGCGAGATCGCGGATTTTACCATCCGGCCGCGTCTCCTCACCATACCGGGCGTGGCACAGGTCATTCCAATCGGCGGCGAAGTGCGTCAGTACCGGGTTGCACCCAATCCAGCCGCTCTGCGGGCGCTTGGCGTCACCATGGAACAGGTGGAGCGCGCACTCGCGCAATTCGGCACCAACACTGGTGGCGGATTCACTGACCAGTATTCCCGTGAGTTCCTCATCCGCAACATTGGCCGGACAATGAAACTCGAAGACCTTGGATCTATCACGGTTGCTACCGTGAAGGGGCGCCCGGTCTATCTGAACCAGGTGGCGGAGGTCGGATTTGGCGCGCGCCTCAAGCGGGGCGAAGCAGGATACATGGGCAAGGCCGCCGTGATCCTGTCCGTCGAAAAGCAGCCGGATATCGACACGGTGTCATTGACACGGCAGGTCGAGGCCGCGCTCAAGGACATCACCGCAACGCTTGGCAACGGTATCAAGGCCGACAACATCCTGTTCCGGCAGGCCAACTTTATCGAGACTTCAATCAGCAATGTGCGGACCGTGTTGCTGGAGGCCGTGGTCGTGGTCGCCATCGTTCTCTTTGCCTTCCTGCTCAATGTACGCACAACGGTGATCTCGCTGACCGCCATTCCCGTCTCGATCCTTGGCACGGCTGTTGTGTTCCATCTTATGGGATTGTCCATCAACACCATGACGTTGGGCGGTCTTGCCATCGCCATCGGCGAACTCGTGGATGACGCCGTTGTGGACGTGGAGAATATTTTCCGGCGGTTGCGCGAGAACCGCGAAAGGGGCAATCCGCGCTCGGTCTTCGAGGTGGTCGTCGGGGCCAGCCAGGAGGTCCGCTCGGGCATCGTCTACGCCACGATGATCATCATCCTTGTCTTTGTTCCGCTGTTCGCGCTCACCGGCATTGAAGGTCGCTTGTTCGCGCCACTGGGCAAGGCTTACATCATTTCAATCCTGATGAGCCTGATCGTCTCGATCACGCTGACCCCTGTGATGGCTTACTATCTGCTGCCTGGCCTGAAGCGACTGGACCAGCATGAGAGCTGGCTGATCCGTAAGTTGAAGGCGGGAAATCGTGTTCTGCTCAATCTGAGTTTTCGCAATCCGCGCTGGCTGATGACGCTCGCTGGTTCCGCAGTATTCGTCGCTTGTATCGCCGTGACGTTGTTGCCCCGCGCCTTCCTGCCACCCTTCAATGAAGGCTCTTTCACCATCAACCTCCTCTTCAATCCCGGTATCTCGCTCGCCGAAAGCCACCGCGTTGGTTTGATCGCAGAGAAGCTCATTCTGGAAATCCCCGAAGTGCGCCAAGTTGGGCGACGAACAGGCCGAGCAGAGCTTGATGAGCATGCTGAAGGCGTTCACGCATCTGAACTTGATGTGGATCTCAAGAGTTCCTCCCGAACCAAAGAAGAGATTGTTGCGGACATCCGCAACCGACTGGCGGTTCTTCCAGTCGCCACGAACATCGGCCAACCGATCTCGCACCGGCTTGATCACTTGCTGTCAGGTGTGCGGGCGCAAATCGCGCTGAAGATCTACGGCGAGGATCTCGATGTGCTGCGGCAGGTGGCAACGGAAATGCGCGACAGGCTCGCTGCGGTCCCCGGTGTTGTCGATCTCCAGATCGAAAAACAAGTGCGCATTCCGCAGCTGGAGATCACGGTCGATTACGAGAAAGCCGCGCTCTACGGCGTCCAGCCCGCTCATATTACCGAACAACTGGAGCGGCTCTCCAACGGCAAGGTGGTCTCGAAGCTGGTGGACGGCAACCGCCGTTTCGATGTCGTTATGCGATTGCCAGATGCTTTGCGCACCACCCAGGCGTTGGCCGACATGCTGATCGAGACACCGATCGGTTGGGTGCCGATTCGCCAACTCGCCGATGTGCGGGAGACCGATGGTCCCAACCAGATCCTGCGCGAGAATGGCAAACGCCGGATTGTGGTGCTCGCCAACAGTGACGGCAAGACAGATATGGCGCAGATCGTCGCCGAGATCAGGCGATTGCTGGCAGCCAACACATTGCCGCGCGGAACCTTCGCAAGCCTCGAAGGCACGTTTCAGGCGCAGGAAGAAGCGACGCGAACCATCGGGCTCTTGTCGCTCATCTCGCTCGCGATGATTTTTGCCATCCTCTACAGCCGCTATCGTTCTACTGTGCTGGCGCTCATCATCATGGGCAGCGTGCCTCTGGCACTCATCGGCTCGGTGACGGCGCTGTGGTGGTCCGGGCAGCCACTGTCCGTGGCGTCGATGATCGGGTTCATCACGCTGACAGGCATAGCGGCTCGCAACGGCATTCTTAAGATCAGCCATTATATCAATCTGGCGATTCACGAGGGCATGCCTTTCGGGCGCGAGCTTGTGATGCGCGGCAGTCTGGAGCGGCTTACGCCCGTATTGATGACGGCGCTGTCGGCAGGTGTCGCGCTTGTGCCGCTGATGATCGACGCGCAGGCACCAGGCAAGGAAATCCTGCACCCCGTGGCGATCACCATCTTTGGCGGGCTTGTCAGCGCCACTCTGCTCGACACGTTCCTGACGCCTGTCCTCTTCCTGCGCTACGGCGAAAAGCCACTGAGGCGCTTGATCGACAGCGTCAAGGCGGAAGCGGCCGACACACCCGATGCGTCACATTCCTCGCCGAAACCCATCGAAGCCTTCTGATCCACGATCAACACAGGACGATATGCCATGCGCACCACCACTCTCGCCCTCGCATTCTCATTGCTGGCTTCAACAGCTTTCGCGCATGAGCCGCGCAAAGGTCCGAATGGGGGCGACCTGGTCGATGCCGGAGCATACCATATCGAGGTTGTCGGCAGGGGAACTACCCTTGATGTGTTCGTCAGCGACAGTCTGGACCGTCCATTGTCCACGACAGGATTCAAGGCTCTCGCCATCATCGTGATCGACGGGAAAACGCAGCGTGTCATTTTAGAGCCAACGACTAGCGGCGAAGCACTTTCCGGCTTGGCACCCGCGCCTATCAAAACCATCAAGGGCGCAGTCCAGCTGACTGACAAAGACGGCAAGACAACCACAGGGCGGGTGAACTGATCAAAGGAACCATTGTCGATCCAAAGCGTTATCACTTGCTATTAACCAAAGGGCGAGCGACATGAAAAATCACGGCAAAGTCGTCATCATAATGGCGTTCCTTCTTGTGCCCCCCGCTATGGCGCAGCATCAGGGGCATCCGATGCCAATGCCGGGCAGCAGCGGGCACATGATGCCAGGGATGAAATCCCCTTCAGCCATGCCCATGAAAGAGGCATCCAAGGCCTTCGCCGAAGCCAGCATGAAGATGCACAAGGACATGGCAATCGTGTTCACCGGCAATGCCGATGTGGATTTTGCCAAGGGCATGATCCCGCATCATCAGGGCGCGATCGATATGGCCACCATTGTCCAGAAGTACGGCAATGATGCTGAGGTTCGCAAGCTGGCGACCGGCATCATCACCTCCCAGAAAACCGAGATCGCGCAGATGTCGGCCTGGCTCGCCAAGAATGACTCTCAGGCGTCAAACTCCTATGCAGCAGCCGTAGCCAAGGCCTACACTGAAGTGAATGCCAGAATGCACAGTGATATGACCATGAACTTCACCGGCAACGCCGATGTCGACTTCATGAAGGGCATGATCCCGCATCACGAAGGAGCAGTCGCCATGGCCAAGGTGCTGCTGCAATTCGGTAAAGACGCAGAACTGCGCCAGCTGGCCGATGACGTCGTGCGCACGCAAAATGAGGAAATCACCATGATGCGTGCGTGGCTGGCGAAGGTCGGCGGATGACGGAGAAGTGACACCCAGATGTACTTCTTGAATCATCGCGGTCGATACGCGACGTCACATAGCCGTCATGTCTGCCTCTTAGTCTTTTATCGATGTGTACAAAACATCCCGGAGACGACATGAAACCCTTTTCGAAACGCAGTGTTCTGCTTGCGGCAGGTGTTGCTCTTGCTGTGTTTGCACCTATCAGTGCCTTTGCGCAGCAACGCGCACTCACCGTCTACAGCTCGCTCGACGAGGATCAGGCCAAGGCGCTGATCAAGGGCTTCGAGACTAAATATCCTGAGATAAAGGTAAATACGATCATAGGCTCGACCGCTCCGATCATAGCCCGCGTTATCGCAGAGGCTGCCAGCCCACAGGCTGATATCATCATGGGTAATGCCGTTTCCGCATTGATGGCCGCCGACTCACGGGGCTTGCTGCTCTCCTACAAACCTGCCAATTATGAGAAGGTGAGCCCGCAGATGCGCGACCAGCGTGCTGAGCCTGTTTGGGTCGGTATCGACGCTTGGGCAGCTTCGGTCTGCTTCAACACCGCCGAGGGCGCTAAGAAAAATATCCCGGCACCGAAGACCTGGATGGATATGACCAAGCCTATCTACAAGGGCCATATCACCATGCCGAGCCCGCTTTCATCAGGCACAGCCTTTCTGGCAGTCAATGGCTGGCTGAGTGTATTCGGGGAGAAGGGCGGCTGGGAATTCATGGACAAGCTGCACGAGAACATAGCGCAATATGGCCATTCGGGCAGCGCGCCTTGCCGTCAGACTGCTTCCGGTGAAGCCCTGCTCGGCATCTCCTACGCCACACCAGGCGTGAAGGCGATCAACGACGGCGCACCGGTAGCGATTATCCTTCCTGAGGAAGGTCTTGGTTGGGAAATCGAAGCGGTATCTCTCGTCAAAGGTGCCAAGAACCTCAATGATGCCAAGTTGCTGGCTGATTGGGCCTCATCGCGCGAAGCGGCCGAGATTTCTTCAAAGTTTCTGCCTATGACTGCTTATGACGATATCCAGGCTCTCCCGAAGAACTATCCGGCGGGCGAAAAGGAAAAGCTCCTGAAGATGGATTTTGCCAAACTGTCGGCTGGCCGCGAAGCGGTGCTAGCTGAATGGCAGAAGCGCTATGGAACCAAGGTTCCTGCCAAGACCCAATGACAACTCTTCTTGAGCGTGCAGACAGAGCTGCCCCTGGGCAAACTTCTGTCGAGCGAATGATCCTTAAGGAAGGCGTGGCTGTTCAAGCTGCGCCTTTTCTGCGACTGGCTGGAGTGAAAAAAAGCTTCACATCGGATGGGCGGAGTTCGGTTGTGGTCAACACTGTGTCCGTTGACATACAGCCATCCGAGTTCGTTTGTGTCCTTGGACCATCGGGCTGTGGCAAGACCACGCTGTTGCGCCTCATCGCCGGATTCGAGCGAGTAGACGCTGGTTCGATCCATCAGGCCGGACGTGACATTTCTCATCTTGCTCCCGAGCACCGTGACTTCGGAATTGTGTTCCAGTCCTATGCGCTGTTTCCTAATCGCAGTGTCGCGCAGAACGTCGCCTATGGTCTTGAGGCGACAAGTGTCCCGCGAGAGCTTCGCTCAGTAAGGATTGCAGAGCTTTTGTCTCTGGTTGGATTGACGGCGCATGCAGCGAAGTATCCCAATCAGTTATCGGGTGGACAGCAACAGCGCGTGGCGCTTGCCCGTGCCTTGGCCTTGTCGCCAGGACTCCTGCTGCTGGATGAGCCGCTGTCTGCGCTGGACGCCAATGTGCGCCTGAGCCTGCGCGATGAATTGCGGGCCTTGCAGCGTCGGCTTGGAATCACCACGCTGATGGTAACGCATGATCAGCATGAGGCCCTTTCGGTTGCTGATCGGATCGTGGTCATGAACCATGGTCGGATTGAACAAGTGGGCACGCCGAGCGACGTCTATGACAGGCCTGTCAATCTCTTCGTCGCGCGGTTTCTTGGCCCTGTGAACGCTCTTCAAGTGGATGCCATTGAAGCGGGCTCCGTCCATGCTGGCGGAATGTCCTTTGCGGTTGCGGGCGCATCAGGGGCAAGCACGGACCATCATCTTGCCATTCGCCCCGCTGCCGTTGCAATTGGAGATCAAGCCAGAGCCTCTGACAACGCCTTGAAGGCCCGGGTAACGGAAAAAGTCTTTCTCGGTGATCTCATGCGTATTACGGTCCGATTGCCCGGCATCAAAGCGCCGCTTGTGCAAGTGGAAACGCATCGCGCCCGGCTTGATGGTGAGCCGCGTGTTGGAGATATCCTTGATGTTGCTTTGCCGTCTCGCCATTGTATGCTTCTCAGCAGCGGGACAAGACCATGACAGATAGTTTGGTACCCTGCGCTCCCCGGGTCCACTCGGGAGCGTTGCGGCTTCCAGATACTCTGCTTCCCGTAGGACTAACACTGCTGCTGGCCATTGCCACAGTCTTCCCCATTACAGCACTGCTGCTGCGCAGTCTGTATGATCAGAAGGGCAACTTTGTCGGTGCCGCGAATTTTATTCGCTACGCCAATGAACCCGGCCTTTCCGTCGCCGTTTGGAACTCCCTGACACTTTCGACCATGATTACGATCATCGTTGTCACGTTTGCTTTCCCCTATGCCTATGCCTTGACCCGCAGCCGCATGCCGGGGCGTGGAGCATTTCGAATCGTCGCCATGCTGCCACTGCTGGCTCCTTCGCTTTTACCAGCTTTCGGTCTTGTTTATCTCTTCGGCAATCAGGGTGTGTTGAAGTCCTGGTTGATGGGCGAAAGCCTTTATGGGCCGATCGGTATCGTGCTGGGCAGCAGCATTCATGCCTTTCCGCAGGCGGTGCTTATTCTTTCAGCGGGTCTTATGGCGAGCGATGCCCGGCTTTATGAGGCAGCCCGCGCGCTCAAAGCTGGTCCCTGGCGCATTTTTGCGACCGTCACATTGTCCACCTGCCGCTATAGTCTTGTCAGTGCGGCATCTGTGGTGTTTGTCAGCGCGTTCACGGATTTTGGTATCCCCACGGTCGTGGGAGGCTCCACCAATGTGCTGGCGACGGATATCTATAAGCTCGTCATTGGACGTTTTGATTTCGAGATGGGGGCCGTTGTCGGCATCCTGCTTCTGGCGCCAGCACTGCTTGCCTATGTTGTCGATATAGTTGCGCGCCGCAGCCAGCGCGCGACAATTAGTGGCAAGTCCGTTCCGCTGGAGCCTGAGAGAATCATGTTCCGCGATAACGTATTGCTTGTGTTCTGCACTCTTGTAGCCATATCGCTGTTGGGCGTTATTGGCATGGCGCTGTACGGCTCGCTCGTCCGCTTCTGGCCCTATAACCTTACGCTCGGATTTCAGAATTACACGCGGCTCCTGTCAGACGAGGATGAATGGCGGTCGCTCATAAATTCGTTCATTCTCGCGGGCTCTACAGCGGTTGTAGGCACAGCGCTTGCGATGCTGAGTGGCTGGATTGTCGCCCGCCGCATTGGTCACGATGGTGTTGCGCGGTCACTGCACGGCGTCGCGATGGTTCCAATTGCAGTGCCCGGGTTGGTGCTGGGGCTCGGTTATGTCTTTTTCTTCAACAACCCGTCCAATCCACTGCATTTTCTGCAGGGTGGAATGCCCTTGATCGTGCTTTGCACCATCGCGCATTTTTACACTGTTCCACATCTCATGGCAGTCAATGGTCTGGTGCAACTGGACCGCGAAATCGACATGGCGTCGCAAGCATTGAAGTCAAATCCATTGCGCACGGCACGCATCGTTCACTGGCCGATTCTGGCACCCACGCTTCTTGAGATTGCGGTCTATTTCTTCGTCAACGCCATGACAACGGTGACTGCGCTTATTTTCCTTTTCAATGCGCAGACGCGCGTTGCAGCAGTCGCTGTGGTCAACATGGTGGAAGGCAGCCGAATTGGTCAGGCGGCGGCACTTGCGGCGCTGATTATGGCCGTCTCCATTGTTGCGACACTCTTGCAGCTCTGCGCAAGGGTATTAATCCTCAAGGCACAACCATGGCGAAGTCGATCAGCATGAGTGAATTCTTGTCTTTCGCACATGAGTTGGCTGACGCGGCGGGTGCTGCTGTTTTGCCTTATTACCGTTCGCAACTTAAGC
>JANNRX010000017.1:0-4166 GCA_031401875.1 Hyphomicrobiales bacterium
GCGCATACGGCGGCGATGATGGGTTGACGCTGGCGTCGCGCTCGCTGGTCTTTGGCATGAACCTGCTCAAGAACGACCGCGTGTATTATTACACCGTACTGGCGTTTGTGATTGTGGTTTACCTGCTGTTTCGAACCCTGCAACACACGCCCGAACCGCGACGTGACGATGGTTCGACACAGCAGGTAAACCACAATCACAAACGCCAGCACGGTGTAATAATACACGCGGTCGCTCTTGAGCAGATTCATGCCAAAGACCAGCGAGCGCGACGCCAGCGTCAACCCATCATCGCCGCCGTATGCGCGCAGCGAAGCTGCCGTATAGAAAGCCATCTGCCCGAAAGCCAGCGTGATCATGATGAAATAGACGCCCTTGGTGCGCAGCGAGATCGCGCCTGTTAGCAGCGCAAACAGCGCCGATGCGACGAGTGCCAGCGCAAGTCCGAGGACAAAATCAGTCTGGCCATGCGAAGATGCAATGCCGACGGCGTAAGCCCCGATGCCAATGAAGGCAGCATGACCAAAGGAAACCAGAGCGCCATAACCCAGGATCAGGTCGAGCGCCATGGCGGCAATGGCGAAGATCATGACGCGCGAAACGAGGCTGAGGATGAAGCCGTCGCGGATGAACAATCCGAGCAGCGGCAGCGCCGCCAATGTGGCAAAAATCAGCGCAGGTGCAAGCAGTTTGCGATCAAAAGTCATGCTCGTCAGCGCCCTTTGGCCGGGAACAAGCCGGAGGGACGGAAGAACAGCACTGCCGCCATCAGCACGTAGATCATCATGGAGGAAAGCGCCGGGCCAACAGCGCGCGCGTTGGAAGGCCCCATGCCGAATGACCGGAGGATATCGACCGTGAACGAACGCCCCAGCGTGTCGACCAGCCCGATGATGATGGCCGCAATGAACGCGCCGCGGATGGAGCCGATACCGCCGATGACGATGACCACGAAAGCAAGGATCAGGATGGTGTCACCCATGCCAGGCTCGACGGACAGGATCGGTGCGATCATGATGCCGGCGAATCCGGCCAGCATCGCCCCGAAACCGAAGACGATCATGAACAGCCTGCGGATATCGACGCCAAGCGCCGAGACCATTGGCGCATTGGTGGAGCCTGCCCGGATCAGCATGCCGACACGGGTGTGGTTGACCACCAAATGAAGCCCCAGCGCAAGCGCCAGACCAGCGACGATGATCGCCAGCCGGTAGACCGGATAGAGCACACCCTGCCCGATGGCGATTGAGCCTTGCAGCAGCTCGGGCACAGGTACGCTGAGAGGTGCCGCGCCCCAGACAATCTTTACACCCTGGTTGAGAAACAGGATGATACCAAACGTGGCAAGCACCTGCTCCAGATGATCACGGTCATAGAGGTGCCGGAAGACCACCACCTCCAGCAGCAGCCCCAGCGCAAGCGCCGCCAGAAGCGCCAGCGGCAAGGCGAGAAAGAGGTTGCCCGTCAGCGCCGTGAAGGTAACAGCGAGATAGGCACCAAGCATATATTGCACGCCATGCGCGAGATTGATGAAATCCATCACGCCGAAAACCAGTGTCAGCCCGGCTGCGACGAGAAACAGCAGCACGCCAAGCTGCAAACCGTTCAGGCACTGGATAACAAAGAGCGTGGCGTTCATGAAAGGCCCTGAAGAATCTCGGCTAAGGCATTGATGTTCTCGGCATAGCCCATACCTTGGGTGCCACATCATATGCCCGGCGGCAATCATTTGACGCATGGAAGCGTGCAAAAACCGGATTCCACTTTCAATCCGGATACTCTATCGTCGCGGCAGCCAACAGGACGAGCCCCATGCAGACCAAGCCAAAACACGCCAAGCAAAGTTTCCAGTGGGATGACGCTTTTCTGCTGGAAGATCAGCTCAGTGAAGACGAGCGTATGATCCGCGACAGCGCCAGGGATTACGCGCAAGAGAAACTGATGCCGCGCATCAGCGCGATGTATATGAACGAGAGCGTTGACGCCTCGATCTTCCGCGAAATGGGAGCGATGGGACTGCTCGGCGTCACACTTCCAGAGCAATACGGCTGTGCTGGTGCCAATTATGTTTCTTATGGCCTTGTGGCGCGCGAAGTGGAGCGGGTGGATTCTGGCTTCCGTTCCATGATGAGCGTGCAATCCTCGCTAGTGATGTATCCGATCTATGCCTACGGCAGCGAGGCGCAGCGCCAGAAATACCTGCCCAAGCTCGCCAGCGGCGAATGGATCGGCTGCTTCGGCCTCACCGAACCGGATGCAGGCTCAGACCCCGCCGGCATGAAGACACGCGCCGAGAAGGTTTCAGACGGCTATCGCCTCACCGGCTCGAAGATGTGGATTTCCAATTCTCCCATCGCCGATGTCTTAGTGGTCTGGGCAAAATCCGCCGCGCATGACAACGAGATCCGGGGTTTCGTGCTGGAAAAGGGCATGAAAGGCCTTTCAGCGCCCAAGGTTGGTGGCAAGCTGTCGCTGCGCGCCTCGGTCACCGGCGAGATCGTCATGGACGGTGTGGTCATTCCGGAAGAAAATCTGCTGCCCAACGTCTCGGGGCTCAAAGGTCCGTTCGGCTGCCTCAACCGGGCGCGTTACGGCATTTCCTGGGGTGTTCTGGGAGCGGCTGAGGATTGCTTCGCCCGCGCCCGGCAATACGGCCTCGACCGGCATCAGTTCAACCGGCCCTTGGCCCAGACGCAGCTATTCCAGAAGAAGCTCGCCGACATGCAGACGGATATTGCACTTGGCCTGCAAGGCAGCCTGCGCGTCGGTCGCCTGTTCGATGAAGGCAAGATGGCACCGGAGATGATCAGCCTCGTCAAGCGCAACAATTGCGGCAAAGCGCTCGATATTGCGCGTCAGGCCAGAGATATGCATGGCGGAAACGGCATACAGATCGAATACCATGTCATGCGCCATTCCCAGAACCTTGAAACCGTCAACACCTATGAAGGCACCCATGACGTGCATGCGCTGATACTGGGCCGCGCGATTACGGGATTGCAGGCATTTTTCTGAGGAGCAGGGTTGCGTTCTTTTGAGGCGCAGTTTCTTAAGAACTGAGATTGTGCAGAGATTCCCGATAGCGCGCCATCATGAAAAAACTGGACGCGTCTTGTCCGCATTGCTAGTGGAACTTGCAAATAACGAGCATATCCACTTGAGGAATTTATTTTGCGCGCTAGTGCTGTTACCCATTTTCGCCCGGTCCATTTGCATGACCAACCCTTGTCCATCACGGCTTTCTCCAGTGATGGCGACCAGATTATCGAAGGCATCCTGAAAACCCCGGATGGCCGCTGGATACCCATCATCGAGGGAGTTCCATCCTTCCTGAACGGTGTATTGCAACAGGATTTGAGTGATTTCGCCAAACGTCATGGCTTGTCCTTGCAGCACGTATCAGCGCGTGAGGCCGCCGCTGAACAGGCCAAGACCAACGAGACCTTCTCCGATAAATGGAGACGCTTCAAGAACTACGGGCTGGGCCCGAGCACCAGGAATTTCTCTACGGCTGGTATTGCAAGAAATTCGGCCTTGCCAATGTCGATGAGCTGAAAGCTTTCCACGCCAAGCGCAAGCGGATTCTGGAATGCGGACCAGGTTCCGGTTTTAACTCGCGCTTCATGGCCGAACAATGCAAGGGCGAAGTGTTCGCACTGGATATTTCTGCGGCTGCTTTCACCACCTTCGGCAACACGCACCATCTGCCAAACTGCACGGTTGTGCAGGCCGACCTGATGGAAGCACCGTTTCCGGATAATCACTTCGATTTCATCATTGCCGATGGCGTATTGCACCATACGCCTGATACGCGGGCGGCGGTTGAAGCCCTTTATCGTAAACTCCAGCCGGGCGGGCAGTTTTTCTTCTATGTCTACAAGAAGATGGGTGCGGCGCGCGTATTCTGTGATGATCACATTCGCCAGAATTTCATGCCAATGTCACCGGAGGATTGCTACGCCGCCTGCGAGGGATTGACGGAACTTGGTCGCGAACTGTCGCGTCTGGGTGCCAAGATCACGCTCGAAAAGCCGATCCCCGTGCTCGGCATTCCTGCGGGCACGCATGATGTGCAGCGGTTGATCTACTATAATTTTGTCAAATGCTTCTGGAACGAGGCCTTTGATTACGAGACCAACAACATGGTCAATTTCGACTGGTATCAT
>JANNRX010000018.1:0-5881 GCA_031401875.1 Hyphomicrobiales bacterium
CTCCATGATAAACCAGCGCTCATCCCAGCCCAGAACGCGGGTTTTCAGATCGTAGCGCTGAAAGGGATTCAGCGATCGTTTATAGTCGATCTGAATCGAGCCAACGACAGGAAACCAGCCGCGCCGCCGCGCCTCGCTGAAAAGTCCTGTCCTGACCAGAAGATCAACACGTCCGAGATCCATGATCGTCAGATAGCGGCCATTGTTCATGTGAATGTTGAGATCGAGATCATTCGGCAGAACACGGAAGGATGTGACGGATTCATCCATCGGCTTGAGCGCCGGTCTGCGGAATGCCTGTATTATGACAAGCATCAGCCTGAAAAACAGATTCATCGGGATCCCACCTTTTATTGGTTCATATGTATATCATTTAGAATGGCGAGGCGCATTTGCAAAGACTGTCTCTGCGGATTATCTCTGGGCTACATGACTTCCTTTCGACTCAAGCAACTCTGGCGCGTTATTTGCCGCGTCTATGACGGTCTCTATCGCCATGATGGCTGGGCAATCGCCAGTCATATCGCGCTGTCGGCGCTGCTTGCCTTGTTCCCCTTCCTGATTTTTCTGACAGCACTGGGCTCTTTTTTCGGAACACAGGAGATGGCGGATGCTATTGTCCGCATTCTGATCGAGGCGCTTCCAGAAGCCGTGGCGCGGCCACTGGCGACGGAGGTGCGCAATGTTCTGACCGGCCAGCGCCGCGATCTGCTGACCATCGGCGGTGCCCTGGCGATCTGGTTTTCATCCTCCGGGGTTGAAAGCCTGCGGGTTGGTCTCAACCGCGCCTATGGCATGGAGGAGACACGATACTGGGTCTCGACGCGGTTGCAATCCATCGGATTTGTGCTGGTTGGGGCGGCGGGCCTGCTGGCGCTGGGTTTTCTGGTGGTGCTGGCACCGGCGGCGATTGCTGCCACTTCCCCCTATTTTCCTGATATTGCCAAGATTGCAGCGACTTATGATCTGACGCGTTATCTCGCGACCTCGGCCATTCTCCTGGCCGGGCTGGTGATGGCGCATATCTGGCTGCCGGCGGGCAAACGCAGCGTTCTGAGCGTTGTTCCGGGCATTGTTCTGACCCTGGTTGCCTGGCTCGCTTCGGCCATCATCTTCGGGGCGTATCTGGCGCGCTTCTCCACCTATGCCTCGACCTATGCCGGTTTCGCAGCCCCCATGATGGCGCTGGTCTTTCTGTATTTTCTCGCCGTGATATTCATCGCGGGAGGGGAGTTGAATGCGGCTGTAAGCGAGGAGCAAAAGCTGCGTAATTTAACTTGAATTTTCACCATTTGTGAGAAAATATACAGTTATTGTGCGATTCAAATAGAATTAATAAAACTATAATGCAAAATACATAGAAAAAATCGATTATATTTCAATATTGAATCGTAAATGGAGGATAACATGATCCGCGTTGGAGAAAAATACCAGCATCTGGTCCCACGTAGTGCATATTCATGCTGTTCACCCGAAGTGCAGCAGGCCTTGCAAAAAATCAATGCAAACCTGTCCCGCCGCGGCTTTATAACAGGCCTTGCCGCAGTGGCTGCAGGCGCGGGAGGAGCCGTTGAGGTGCTGGCGCAGACGGGAGCCGCTTCACCGGCCACCCTCTTCATCAATGTCAACGTCTTTAACGGCAAGTCCCTGACCCTTGCCAGGGGCATGAGCGTGCTGGTGGAAGGTGGCAAGATCAAATCCATAGCCGCTGGAACGCCCGCAGCTCCCGCGGGTGCAACCGTCATTGATGGCGGCGGGCGAACCCTGATGCCGGGCCTTATCGATGTTCACGTGCACATTTTTCTCAGCGCAAGCACCGAAAAGCAGATGCTGACGCCTGACGCATCCTTCGACGAGATGACGGCGCGGGCGATGGAGGAAGCCAAGCAGATGCTGCTCAGGGGCTTCACATCAGTGCGGGATGTCGGCGGCCCTATCTTCCATATCAAGCGCGCCATCGACAGCGGCGCAAGTCTCGGTCCACGCATTTATCCAAGCGGCGCGATCATCTCGCAGACCTCTGGTCACGGCGATTTCCGCACACCGAATGAGAAGTCGCGGCGGTTCGGTGCCAAGCCTTCGATCGGAGAGCAACTGGGCGCCGGATTCATCGCGGACGGTCGTGATGAGGTGTTGACGGCGACACGCGAGAACCTGCGCTTCGGTGCCTCTCAGATCAAGGTCATGGCGGGCGGTGGCGCTGCCTCGGCCTATGACCCGCTTGACGTTGCGCAGTATACGCTTGACGAACTGAAGGCAGCGGTTGAGGCGGCTGCGGATTGGAATACCTATGTCTGTGTGCATGCCTACACCGTGCGCGCCGTGCGGCGCGCCGTAGAGGCTGGTGTCAAATGCATCGAGCACGGGCAGTTGCTGGACGAAGCCACGGTCAAGCTTCTCGGCAACAAGGGGGTCTGGCTCAGCCTGCAGGCGCTTGATCCCGCACCGCCAACAGCCACGGAGCAAGTCCGCGCCAAGAAGGCCCAGGTGATTGAAGGTACGAACAATGCGTTCACATGGGCGAAAAAACACAATGTGAAGCTGGCTTTCGGCACGGATATCCTGCTTCAGCCTGAAGCGACAAAGAACCAGAGCACGGATATCGTGAAGCTCAAGCAATGGTTCTCGCCGCCCGAGGCGCTGAAGGTCCTGACGCATGACAACGCTCAGCTGCTTGCCTTGTCCGGACCGCGCAATCCTTATCCTGGCAAGCTCGGCGTGATCGAAGCCGGTGCTTATGCCGACATGCTGCTCGTTGACGGCGATCCGACAAAGGATCTGACATTGCTCGGCGACTCCGCCCGCAATTTCAAGATCATCATGAAGGATGGCCGCATTCACAAGAATACGCTGTAACAGCCGGGGCGAGAGAGCCGAAGAGCCTGCGGTCGCCAGCAAGAGTGAGCGCAAGCGCGATCTGTGACTTTTGACGGGATTGCGCTTCAGGCACGTGTTGATTATCAGCGCTAGAGAAATCTGGAGTTGTTCCATGCGCCTTGACGCGATCCCCATCGGCAAAAATCCACCCCATGATGTCAATGTCATCATTGAAGTTCCGATTGGTGGAGAGCCCATCAAATATGAGATGGACAAGGAGGCAGGCACCTTGTTCGTTGACCGCTTTCTTTACACGCCAATGCGCTATCCCGGAAACTACGGCTTCGTTCCCCACACGCTGTCGGATGACGGCGATCCCATCGATGTGCTGGTGGCGAACACGCGGCCGATTATTCCCGGGGCCTACATCAATGTGAAACCGATTGGTGTGCTCAAGATGGAGGATGACGGTGGCGGCGACGAGAAGATCATCGCTGTGCCCTCATCCAAGCTTTCAGCGCGCTATGACAATGTTGAGAATTATACCCAATTGCCCGAAATCACCTGGAGGCAAATTGAGCATTTTTTCCTGCATTATAAGGATCTGGAGCCCGGTAAATGGGTCAAGCTTCTGGGTTGGGGTGATGCAACGGAAGCCAGAAAACTCATCGTCGAAGCCATTGAAAGGGCGCGGGGAAAATAACACGACAGGTCTGTAACGCAGGGTTCTGCAAAAAAGGGTTGTCCGGATCGTGACATTTTGAAACCCACACCCAGATTTATACTAAATTTACCTTGATGCGTGTAAAACGCCTATGCAGGTTGAGGTGGACTATGGGTGGTGCGGTCAGGTTAGCGGGTATAGTCGCGCTTTTTACAGGCGTGCTGCAGCTCTGGATGAATCAGACAGATTCTCTTCTCAAAGGCGAAATTGATCTCGCAGCGTCAGTTTCGACGATTATCCTTTTCTTCGGGGCCTGTCTTTGTTCGATTATTCTTGACCGGTCTTCAAGAAATAAAGCTCTTTCAAAGTCCGGTGTGATTGTTTCTCAACATACACCTTTGCCTGGTGAGGCCGCTGTTGCGGCTGTTGTCGTCGAGCCAGTTTCCGCAATTTCCGATGCCATGCTGGAAATGAAAGCAGCGGAAGAGGCAGAAGTTCACGACGCGACCCCAGCGGGCAATGAAATGACAGATGATCCCCTCCCGGTACCATCCGAGCCGGCTCGTTTGGTCGAGGTTCCCTCCACTGGAGCCATGCAACCAGACGTGCTGGATCTTTTTGCCAAACTGCGTGTCCTTGCCGAGCGTGTCAAAATGACAGCAACCGGCAATTATGAGCGCTCTGAGGAGACCTTGTCCGCAGCGCAGAAAATGCTTGGGCGCACGCAGGAAGTCGAGATTGGAACAGATCAGGTTTCCAAGATCAGCGCGGCAATCTGCAGTTCATTGACGGAATCGCTTGATCGCATTCGCAAAGCCAAGGAGATGGCGCAGTCCGCAAGCCAGAGCTCGGCAAAATGCCTTTCTCTCGCGAAAGATATCGGTACAGTTTCAGCAACGTCCGAGTCCGAGGTTGAAAATATCACGCGACTGATCACGGATATCGCCGCCATATCCGGTCAGACCAAACTTCTTGCCTTGAATGCAACCATTGAATCTGCTCGCGCTGGCGAGGCGGGGCTAGGCTTCTCCGTCGTCGCCCGTGAGGTCAAGGCACTTTCGGAGAGAACGCGGGATTTGGTCGGTTCTATCAGCAAGGCCATGGCGCAGATCACGCATTCTTCCAGTCTCAGTTCCATACGTTTGAAAGAACTCGAAGCAGCAATAGGCACCCTCGCTCTCAACAGTGAGGCATCACTTCATGAAATGGATATCCTGAGCGAGCGCATGACAGGCGTTGTTGATAGTGGCATGCAGTCCATGGTGGATCTTGATGGCCATGCAACACATCTGTCAACGATCCTTCACGACCTCAAGAATGTTGCGGAAAGTGCGACAAAACTCGCGGGCGGTACATCGGGTAACATCACCAATGCACAGGAAGCCCTGCTGCTGCTGGATCAGATCGAGGCCCATAAATCGGCAGCCTGAAACAGGGTGCGGATGCAGTCAGACTCCTTTTGTTTTCAATAGCACCGGCTTGCCATGGGGTGTTTCCCTTGCGGCGGCATCCCACTGATCACGCAGGATGCCAAGCATGCCGGCACTGGTGACGCCCTTGCTGATCACCAGCTTTTCCAGCGCATTCAACCAGTGATGATAATAGGTTCGGCCAGTATCCGGATCACCCAGCTTTTGGGCCCGGCTGATTTCGGATGAGAGCGCGGCCGCCCATTCACTCCAGGTGAAAAGCCCTTTTTCATGCAAGGCAACAGCCATTGCAAAGGCTTGTGCTTCCCAGGGCGCCGAGAAGAGATCGGGCTTGCCGCTCGTCATGCAGCCCTTGACGCTTCCAGATAGGGTTCAAAGCAATCCACCATGACCTCTGAATTGGCATCTGCACCTGCGCCCCAGAGGTCTTTTGCATCGAACCTGATCGAGTAGCACCATGTCGGATTTTCGCCCTTGCCGTGGGCGTTTGTGTCTGGAAAAACGAAGCAGCCCTGGTTTTCAATCACTTCGCCTGTTACCCCCCTGATGTAGCGTGGCAGCCGCGTGTGGGTTGTGACATGGTCATTGCGACAGCGCACCTTGTCTCCGATCTTGAAGGCGGGAGGCGCTGTGAACGAGCGGTCATAGGGTGAGCCCGTGGCCAGAACGGCTGCCACATCAGCAGCCTTCAGAACACGTTTCACGTGGTTTCCCTGACCAAGGGAATAACCCGTTTCAAGCTCGGTCTCGGTCACAAGATCATGGGCGAGAATCAGCTTGATCAATCCTCTTATCCAGATCTCGTAATAGCTGACGCCAAGATAGACCAGAGGGGACAGGCTCTCGCGGGCGTGGCGCGAAACGTCGATATTCCAGGTGCCTGTCGCCCCCATGGCAAGGGTGAGGGCCAGGGCCGTTCTCTCCCATGGTGCATGGAAAAGGGGCTCGTCAGCCTCCGGAAGCACCGGGC
>JANNRX010000019.1:0-6975 GCA_031401875.1 Hyphomicrobiales bacterium
GGCGCCCCAGACCTGCTCATGAGTCAGACGCGGCAAAACTGCCTCCCCCAATATTGGCAATACTTAAAGCACCGCTATTAGGATACTTGTCCTTTTCAGGCAAGCCAAATAGGAACAATACCGCATTTTATGAAGAAAACAAAAATCTGCGTCCTGCGAATGACTTGCGATCCTAGCCGCATTCACACTAGGGACATAACGGCATTACCTAAAATCAGCATGATCCGGAAAGAGACTGCCCTGTGCCCATGATCTATAAAATCAGCCCACGCACCATGTGGGAAAACGCCGGAACCACTGGTGTTTTCGCAGGCGCACCGGTGGATATCAAAGATGGATTCATTCATTTTTCAGCAGCGCACCAATTGCGCGAGACGGCGGCCAGGCATTTCGCGGGCGAGCAGGACCTAGTTCTGGTGGCTGTCGACACGGACCAGCTTGGTGAAGCCTTGATCTGGGAAAAATCCCGTGGCGGGGATCTCTTCCCGCATCTCTATGCACCCCTTCTGGCAAGTGCTGTCACCGAGGTGATGGGTCTGCCGCTCGATGCCGATGGCATGCATCGGTTTCCGGATTTCATTCCATGATCAACGGGCTTTTCGGACTGGCGCGTCCGTTCATTCACAGCATGGATGCAGAGACCGCGCATCTCGCCACACTCAAGGCCCTGCGGTTCTTGCCTTCGCCTGCTCCTGAGGCGGATGCCGATTGTCTGAAGGTCAGCGCCTTTGGTCTCATTTTTCCCAATCCCGTCGGCCTCGCGGCAGGCTTCGACAAGAACGCTGAGGTGCCTGATCAGGCGCTTAGACTGGGCTTTGGCTTCGTCGAAGTCGGTGGTGTCACGCCGCTGCCCCAACCCGGCAATGCCCGGCCCCGCGTGTTCCGGCTGACGGAAGATGGGGCGGTGATCAATCGCTATGGCCTCAACAGCGAAGGGGCCACCGCAGTGCGTCAAAGACTGTCAGCCCGCAAAAATCTGGCAACGCGGACAGATCGCGGCATTGTTGGCGTCAATATCGGGGCCAACAAGGATGCAACGGACCGCATTGCCGATTATGTCACGTTGGTCCGCGAACTGGCTCCGGTCTGCGATTATATCAGCGTCAATGTATCCTCCCCCAACACCCCCGGATTGCGCAATCTGCAAGCCAGGGCAACGCTTGATGATCTGCTGGCCCGTGTCATCGAAGCCCGCAATGCTCTTGATGGCAGACCCGTGCCGCTGTTGCTGAAAATTGCACCGGATGTCAGCGAATCCGATCTTGACGATATGGTTGGTGTGGCCCGAACCCGCGGCATCGATGGCATGATCATTTCCAATACGACAGTGGCGCGGCCTGAGGCACTGCGGGATCAGGCGCAGGCAAGAGAGACCGGCGGTCTTTCCGGCAAGCCGTTGTTTGCCGCCTCAACCCGCGTTCTGGCACAGACCTTCCTGCGCGTTGAAGGGGCTTTCCCCCTGATTGGGGTTGGCGGCATCGACAGCCCCGAGACGGCCATGCACAAGATCGAAGCAGGTGCCACGCTGGTGCAATTTTACACCGGCATGGTTTTCAAGGGGCCTGGTCTGGCACGGACAATCAAGCGTGGCCTGATCGAAGCTTGCCGCAGAGCCGGTGTCGCTCATATCACTGACTTCACAGGACAAAAAGCGCGCGACTGGGCGCAAAGCGCCTGATTTCAGCAATCAGACCTATGGCTTGTTTCAGGCTTTGCGGCTGCTGAGGGCTCTTGCAATCAGCCAGACCGGCACAACGACCATCGCACCATAAAGAGCAAATTCGCCGATGGTGCGAACGGCATCCCAGCCGGTGCCGATCAGACCACGGAACATGGCTTCAAACCCGCGCAGCAGCGAGAGCGGGGTGAGCCCGGCCCAATACAGCAAAGCGCCGACGATGATCGAGATGATCGCCAGCTTGATGGCAACGCTCGTGGGCTTGCCACCCAGAAAACGCGTCAAGACTTCATTGTTCATGGATATCTTCCAACTGCTCAAGGCTTATCGCCAGGATCAGCCTACGGCATGCGCATCGCGTAGAAAAGCAGGAAGTTCGTGCTTGGTTGGAGGCAGAGGGGCTGTCATCTTGGCGGCCTGTGCTGCCGAGGCAACAGCGGAAATGCCAATGGCCCTGTAAAAGGCGGTCAATTCCTGGCGGGAAGCGATGCGGCTTTTGCTGGCGGTATCACGAAGCTCGGTAGGCATGGTGGTAATTTTCATCCCTTGTCTGTTTTTATCCGCTGAAAAGCGGATGGCATTGCTCATGCGCAACAACAATGCCAACCCGGCGGCGGCTTGGTGGCGAAATGATGTCACCGGCTTGAAATTGTCAGATCTGGCATTCTCAACTCAGGAATTTTGCCCTTTACATTCGATAGGATGAACGATCACGGTTAAGGAGCCTTTAAAATATGGCCCACTGGTCTTTTCAAAAAACACAATCATTCTCGCTTTTTATCGGCAATCTTTACAGCCTGTTTACGCCTGAAGCCGAGACTGATCCAAATCGATACAGCTGATTTGGAAGCCCCACCCTATGCCGACAACGATTCTTATCGCCGACGATGATCCGATCCAGCGTCGGCTGCTCACCGAAATGGTCAAGCGTGCGGGCTATGATCCTGTTACAGTTGAATCGGGCGAAGCGGCGCTGGCGCGTCTGGAGAAAGGCGAGCCGCGCATCGACCTTCTGATCCTCGATCTGGTGATGCCTGATCTTGACGGCATGGGCGTTCTAGGCCGTCTGCGCGAGAAGGATATCGCACTGCCGGTGATCGTGCAGACTGCGCACGGCTCCATTGAAACCGTGATTTCGGCCATGCGGGCCGGTGCTGCGGATTTTGTGGTGAAGCCGGTTGGGGCGGAGCGCCTCAACATCTCCATCAAGAATGCCCTGAAGCTTGATGCGCTTGAGGGTGAATTGCGCAGGGTGAACCGCCGCGTCGCCAATGCACTGACATTCAAGGATCTCGTCACACGCAGCCCGGAAATGGAACGCGTCATTCGCCTTGGCGAACGCTCTGCAAAATCGGCGATACCCGTGTTGCTGGAAGGCGAATCAGGCGTCGGCAAAGAAGTTGTTGCCCGCGCCATCCAGGGTTGCAGCGACCGGCGCGGCAAGGCTTTCGTCACCGTGAACTGCGGTGCCATTCCCTCGAATCTTGTCGAAAGCATTCTGTTTGGCCATGAGAAGGGCTCCTTCACCGGTGCCATGGACCGGCATGTCGGAAAATTTGCCGAAGCCAACCACGGAACGCTGTTTCTGGATGAAATCGGCGAGCTACCGCTTGATGCGCAAGTGAAGTTGCTGCGTGCCATACAGGAAGGCGAGATCGATCCTGTCGGCGGCAAGAAATCCACGAAAGTGGATATCCGAATTATTTCCGCCACCAATCAGAACCTGATTGAACTGGTGAAACAAGGCCGTTTTCGCGAGGATTTGTATTACCGGCTCAATGTCTTCCCGATCCTGATTCCGCCATTGCGCAACCGCCGTGATGATATTCCCGATATGGCAAGGCGCTTTCTGGCCCGCTTTGCCGCCGAGGAAGGCCGGACGATCCGCGCCATATCCGCCGAAGCGATGGCCTTGCTCGTCAAGTTTGACTGGCCAGGCAATGTCCGGCAGCTTGAAAATGCGTTGTTCCGTGCCGTTGTGCTGTGCGAGGGCGATGAACTGACCATCACCGAATTTCCGCAGATTGCGGCCCATGTCGACGGCTTCGACTTGCGCATTCCAGCCATTCCGATGCTGACACCGGGCCAAACGGCACAAACGCGCGTTGTGCGCGAAATCGTGCAGGTCCCGGTTTCTGATCCCAATGCCATGAAACTGATCGACGAGACCGGCGACATGCGCAAACTTGAGGAAATCGAACGGGAGGCGATCCGCTTCGCCATCACTCATTATCGCGGACAGATGTCGAAAGTTGCCCGCAAACTCTCCATAGGCCGCTCCACGCTCTACCGTAAACTCAAGGAGCTGGGACTTGAAGACACTCTTGAAAATGATGGCGCACTGACCTCTCAGGCTGATGGTCCCTGGTCCGGCGAGGATGACCAGGCGGCTTGAGGAGGTGATATGCCTGCCTCTAAAATATCCTATTCATGCGGATAAAGAATCTCAGCCGGTTGATGCCAAGAGCAACCTCGTTCATAAACTTAAGCTGCTTTCATCCGGTTTGATTGTGGCGAATTCTGGAGTTGTCGTGAAAATGCCACGATTGAGCGTCAGGCGGATTTACGGAAGTGGAATGGGAAGGTTCAATGAACCATTCAATCCGATCCATAATAGTGCGCTGCAACAGGACGGGCGTTTCGCAGCGCAAGTTCGCAAACCAGTAAGAGCCTGATCTTGCGCAGAAGCGTCCCCACACGGTTGAAAGCAGCGGCATACCGCTTCGGTCATCTCGGCCTGCTGCTGACGGGCGTCATGACAGTGAGCGCAATTGGCATCCGTCCAACGCAAGACGTCGTTGCGCAAGGTGGTACGCGCACGCTCACGATTTATCACGCTCACACAAAAGAGCAGGAAACCATCACCTACAAGCGCTCAGGCTCCTTTGACAGCGCCGGCCTTCAGAAGTTGAACTGGCTGCTCAGGGACTGGCGTGTGGATGAACCGACACGCATGGATCCGGTCCTTTTCGATATCCTGTGGGAAGCCCACCGAGCCTCAGGCTCAAGTGCTGCGATCCATGTGGTTTCGGCCTACCGGTCTCCGGGCACCAATGCCATGTTGCGTCGCCGGTCACGCGGGGTGGCCAAGAACAGCCAGCATACCAACGGCAAGGCGATTGATTTCAATCTCGGCGATGTCTCCATGGCGACGGTGCGCGATGTTGGCTTGCGACTGCAAAATGGCGGCGTCGGCTATTATCCACGTGCCAACACTCCCTGGGTTCACCTCGATACCGGTGGAGTCCGCCATTGGCCCAAGGTGACGCGTGATCATCTGGTCCGGCTGTTTCCCGATGAGAAAACAGTGCATATTCCCAATGATGGCAAACCGCTGGCTGGTTTCGAAGCGGCGCGTTCGATCATTGAAGCACGCGGAGGCGCTGTCTCTTCCGGCTATATCGATATCGCAGAAGGCCGCGCGACGGGAAGGACATTGTTCCAGATTCTCTTTGGTGGTGGCGACAACGAGGAAGAAGATGCAGGCCCGGCACGGGGTGGCAAGGGCCGCACTGCCGTTGCCGCAAGACGGCCAAGCACCCAGACGCGTGTTGCCGCCCTGCCTCCCGAACCGTCGGAAGGCAATGCCCTCGCCTTTTACAGCCAGAACAATACGCCAACATCATCAGCAATTCCTGAGACACCGGCAGCTCAAGCCACAATACGCGCGCGGCCAACACGGCCAACACCTGTAGCCGAACCAAAGGACCAGCCAACGCCTGTCGATACCAAGCGTGATGACCTGAAGAAGGATGATGCTGCAAAACAGGTTGCTGTTGCATCTCTCGCCGCCAGACCTCAGCCTGAAGCCACTGCACCAACGGATGAGCAGGGGCGGCTGGTCAGCATCGCCTTACCGTTGCGGCGTCCTGCCAATCTGGTTGTGCAAGGTCCTACGCTGGTGACGATGGCCTTGCCTCTGCCAAGACCCGCCAATCTGACGGTCGTGGCTGCTTTGGCCAATCCGCTGGATAAGGGCCCGCAAGCCACGGATGCAGATCGGCAGGATGGTGCGAAGGTGGATGCTGCAAAGGCGTTGCAAGCTGCGCCGGTTGTGGCCTCCTCCGGCAAGCTCGTGACAGTTTCGCTGCCCATCGCGAGACCGCTCACGCTTTCACAGACTGCAACTGGCCCTAGACCTGCCGCCACAACGGCATTGGCCTATGCGCCCGCCGCTGTCACATCTCAAGCCATTATCCCCGCGCCCCTTGCTGTGGCACCGGATAGAAAAGAGCTGGATAGAAAAGGCCTCAACAGCCTTATTTCACAGGTAGCCATCGCCACACGTGCCGAGCGCAGCGGGCCCGTCACTCCTTCCAGTGTCGCCTCGATTGCAGGCAGCAGGAGCCTGACGGGCAAGTTTGAAACCACGACAACCGAGAACGGCAACGCCCGCGGATTTTCCGGCAGTGCCATTCGTCCCATCGGGTTTGGGCTCAAACCTTCACAATAACAGGGCGCTCACGAGCAAGGGTTGAGGCTTTCAGGACGTCAGCTCCAAAGCATTGCCATCCGCCTTTGAATTCGCTGTGCGCGATGCAAAATCTGCGATTGCGAACGAGGCATGGCGCCTCTATCAACGGTTCAAACAATCATTCAGGGACAGACCATGAAGGCGCGCGTGACAGTTACGCTCAAGACAGGTGTTCTTGATCCACAGGGCAAGGCCATTGAAGGAGCACTGAAATCGCTTGGCGTGAATGGCGTTGCCAGCGTGCGGCAAGGCAAGGTTTTCGATATCGAACTCGGGGCGGACGTGGACAAGAATGCTGCGAACGAGGCCCTTAAACTGGCCTGCGAGAAGCTTCTGGCCAACATGGTTGTTGAAAATTACCACGTCGATATCGCATGATGGCGACATCCCGGTTCGGCGCTTGCAATTGTATTTTGAATGATATCAGAGCCACGGTCCTTGAAGGACCACCGCTCTGATGCATTGACAGGTTGAACGCCATGCACGCTGCCGTCATCACTTTTCCTGGTTCAAACCGCGACACTGATATCGCGCGGGCTCTCAAGCATGCCGGTGCAAAGGTCACCATGGCATGGCATCAGGACCATGCACTGCCGGCAGGCACCGATCTTGCGGTGCTGCCCGGTGGCTTCAGCTATGGTGATTACCTGCGCTGCGGTGCCATCGCCTCACGCGCCCCCGTCATGGATGCGGTCCGTGCCCATGCTGCCAGTGGCGGGCTGGTGCTGGGCGTGTGCAATGGTTTTCAGATCGCTTGCGAGGCGGGGCTTCTGCCCGGTGTGCTGATGCGCAACGCTGCCCTGCGCTTCATCTGTCGCATGCA
>JANNRX010000020.1:0-1732 GCA_031401875.1 Hyphomicrobiales bacterium
CGGAACGCGCCCAATTTCTGCTCGGACAGCTGATAGACAAGGCGCGCAGTGCCAAAGCCAGCATCCCGTTTTCCGCCACCACGCCGTACTGCAACACCATTCCGGTGAGCGATGAACAACGCTCGACCGGCAATCAGGATCTGGAGCACCGTATCCGCGCCTGGGTGCGCTGGAACGCGATGGTGCTGGTGCTGAACGCCAACCGCGACTCGTCTGAATTGGGCGGGCATATCGCCAGCTTTGCTTCCGCAGCCACCTTGTACGACGTGGGGTTCAATCATTTCTTCCACGGCAAGACTGCCACGCATGGCGGCGATCTGGTGTATTTCCAGGGGCATTCCGCGCCGGGCATCTACGGCCGGGCTTACCTTGAAGGCCGCCTGACCGACGAGCAATTAATCAACTTCCGCCAGGAGGTCGATGGCAATGGGCTTTCTTCGTATCCACATCCAAAGCTGATGCCCGATTTCTGGCAATTCCCGACTGTGTCGATGGGTCTCGGCCCGATCCAGGCAATCTATCAGGCGCGATTCCTGCACTACCTGCAGGATCGCGGCATGGCGCCGACGCTCGATCGCAAGGTCTGGGCGTTCATGGGCGACGGCGAAATGGACGAACCGGAATCGATGGGCGCCATCGGCATGGCGTCGCGCGAGAAACTCGACAACCTCATCTTCGTCGTCAATTGCAACCTGCAGCGCCTCGACGGCCCGGTGCGCGGCAACGGCAAGATCATCCAGGAACTCGAGGCGGATTTCCGCGGCGCCGGCTGGAACGTGATCAAGGTGATCTGGGGAGGCTATTGGGATCCCCTGATCGCACGGGACGGCGAGGGCATCCTTCTCAAGCGCATGGAGGAGGCAGTCGATGGCGAGTACCAGAAGTTCAAGAGCCGCGACGGTGCCTACGTGCGCGAGCACTTCTTCGGCAAATACCCGGAACTGCGCGCGATGGTCGCGAACATGTCGGACGCCGACATCTGGCGACTGAACCGTGGCGGCCACGACCCGAACAAGATGTATGCGGCGTATTCCGCGGCAGTGAAGCACAAGGGCCAGCCGACCGTGATCCTCGCCAAGACGGTGAAGGGGTATGGCATGGGCACGGTGGGTGAAGGCAAGAACATCGCGCACCAGCAGAAGAAGATGCCGCTCGAGGCGCTGAAACAGTTCCGCGACCGTTTCAACATTCCCATCCCGGACGGCAAGCTGGAAGAGCTGCCCTATTTCAAGCCGGCCGAGGATTCGCCGGAGATGAAATACATGCGCGAGCGCCGCGCTGCGCTGGGAGGTTCGATCCCGCAGCGCCGGCGCCGCACGGTGAGCCTCGAGGTTCCGAAACTCGACGCCTTCAAGCCATTGCTCGAGGCGACTGCGGAAGGCCGCGAGATCTCGACCACGATGGCATTCGTGCGCATGCTTACGATCCTGGTCAAGGACAAGAATATCGGCAAGTACGTCGTGCCGATCGTTCCGGACGAATCGCGCACCTTCGGCATGGAGGGGGCTGTTCCGCCAGCTCGGCATCTACTCTTCCATCGGGCAACTCTACGAGCCCGAGGATTCCGACCAGTTGATGTTCTACAAGGAGGACACTTCGGGGCAGATCCTCCAGGAAGGCATCAATGAGGCCGGCGCGATGTGCTCATGGATGGCTGCGGCAACTTCCTACAGCAACAACAACGTGCCGATGGTCCCGTTCTACATTTTCTACTCGATGTTCGGCATGCAGC
>JANNRX010000021.1:0-4684 GCA_031401875.1 Hyphomicrobiales bacterium
GTTCTTGAAACCCGAGCGCTGCTCAAACAATTCGGCGGCATCACCGCGACAGATCATGTTACCTTCTCTCTGCATAAAGGCGCACGCCATGCCTTGATCGGCCCCAATGGTGCGGGCAAGACCACCTTTGTGAACCTGCTCACAGGTGTGCTCAGGCCCACCTCCGGCACAGTGATCCTGAACGGGGAGAACATTACCGGGCTCAGCTGCGAAACACGCGTGAAACGCGGCATGGCGCGCACCTTCCAGATCAATCAGTTATTCCCCACAATGACGCCGCTGGAGATGATTGCCGCCGTGACTTCAGAGAGGCTGGGAGCAGGTTCGCACCCTTTCAGAAGTCTTGATGCGCATTCCAGTCTTGTCAACGGGACGGCCGATATTCTCGCTCGTTTCCGGCTGGAGGATATCATGGACGAGCCGATCGCCACCCTGCCCTATGGCAAGCAGCGACTCGTCGAGATCGCTGCCGCCTTCGCTGCAAAGCCCTCCGTGCTGTTGCTGGATGAACCGGCTGCCGGTGTTCCCGAAGCCGAGCGACGTGAACTGCTGGAGACGGTCGCCAGCTTGCCGGCGGACGTCTCTGTGCTGCTGATCGAGCATGACATGCATCTTGTCTTCCGCTTTGCAACCTGGATCACGGTGCTGGTCAACGGGCAGGTGCTGGCGGAAGGAGAACCCGCCATGATCGCGCAGGACCCTGCCGTGCGCGCCGCTTACCTTGGCGAGGCCGCCCATGGCTGAGTTGCTGCGCATAGAAGGACTGACATCAGGCTATGGCGAGGCTTTGGTGCTGTTCGAGATCGACCTTGCCATCGCACAAGGGCAGGCGCTTGCCTTGCTTGGGCGCAATGGTGTTGGCAAAACGACACTGGTCAATTCCATCATTGGTGTGACGCGGCACCGGAGCGGGCGCGTTTTCTTTGCGGGAAAAGACATCACCCGTCTGCCTCCGGAACAGCGTGCCCATGCCGGGATTGGCTGGGTGCCACAGGAACGCAACATCTTCAAGTCACTGACCGTAACCGAGAATCTCACGGCCGTTGCCCGCCCCGGACCATGGACAGTGGCGACCGTCTTTGAAATGTTCCCGCGTCTGGCCGAGCGAAAGAACAATCCCGGCAACCAGCTTTCCGGCGGCGAGCAGCAGATGCTGGCAATCGGCCGGGCGCTCGTGCTCAATCCCAGGCTGCTGTTGCTGGACGAGCCGACGGAAGGCCTTGCGCCGATCATTGTCGAGGAACTGCTGCGGGCGTTAAAGCGCCTCTTTCATGAGCAAGGGCTCGCGGCAATCGTGATCGAGCAACATGCCAGAAAGATACTCGAAATCACTGATAACGCTATCGTTCTTGAACGTGGGCGTGTGGTTTTGTCAGCTGATAGTGCCTCTCTACTCGCTGACCCATCCCGGCTCGAATACCATCTCGGCCTTGGCATGGCGGCATGATTTCAACAAGAAACAGACAAGGAGATTTTCGATGACAGCACAAGCAATGCCTCCCTTCCGGGCTGACATGGTCGGCAGCCTTCTGCGCACGCAGGCCGTGAAGGATGCGCGCGAGAGCAAAGCGGCCGGTACGATCTCGCAAGCGGAATTGACCGCAATCGAGGATAGCGAGATAGCCGCGCTGGTCAAAAAGCAGGAAGCTGTCGGCCTTCAGGCCGTTACAGATGGCGAATTCCGCCGCGCTTTCTGGCATTTCGATTTTCTGGAGAACCTGACAGGCGTGATCGGTGTGGCGACCGAAGGCATCGCTTTCAAGGGTGTGTCGACCAAGGGCCATGGCATCCGTGTCACGGGCAAGATCGACTTTCCCGATGATCACCCGCATCTCGCGCATTTCCGGTCGCTCCATTCGATGACAGGCCGGGTGGCGAAAATGACAATCCCGTCACCCTCGATGCTGCATTATCGCGGGGGACGAAAGGCTGTCGATATGACGGCCTACCGGCACATGGAAGATTACTACGCCGATCTCGGCAAAGCCTATGCCAAGGCAGTCAAGGCATTCTACGATGCAGGCTGCCGCTACCTCCAACTCGACGACACGTCCTTGTCCTATTTCTGCGATCCCGAGCAGCGCAAGATGCTGGTGGAACGCGGCGATGAGCCGGACAAGCTGATCCACATTTATCGTGATATTCTCAATGCCGCGACGGCAGCCAAGCCTGCGGATATGGTGATCACCACCCATACCTGCCGGGGCAATTTCAAATCGACCTTCATCGCCTCTGGTGGCTATGAGCCTGTCGCTGACATGGTTTTCAACCAGATCAACGTGAATGGCTATTTCATGGAATGGGATGATGATCGTTCGGGCGGATTCGAGCCGTTGCGCTTTCTCCCCAAAGGCAAGCATGTGGTGCTGGGCCTTGTCACTTCGAAATTCGGCTCGGTCGAGAGCAAGGACAATCTCAAGCGCCGCATCGAGGCCGCCGCGAAGTTCGCGCCGCTGGACCAGCTGTGTCTCTCTCCCCAATGTGGCTTTGCCTCCACTGAGGAAGGCAATGTGCTGGCTGAGGATGAGCAATGGGCCAAGCTGACCCGCATTGTCGAGGTGGCCAAGGAGGTGTGGGGCTGATGGGCACAACAACGCACGCCATAGCGGCCCAAAGCAAGGCGGGACACAGTGCATTGCTGCGCCCCGCCTTTGCGCTTCGGGCATCGCGCAGCAGTAAAGGAATCAACCATGACCACAGAGCCGTGCTTCGACATCGCACATCTCGCCCATGTCGAGGTCTATACCGACCGCTATGATGAAAGCCTGGATTTCTTCACGCGGGTCTATGGCCTCACATTGACGGTTGAAGACAAGACATCAGCCTATCTGCGCGCCTTTGACGATTATGAATTTCACACCCTCAAGCTGACGCGCCATCACACCACGGGCGTCGGCCATATCGCCTATCGCACATCTTCACAGGCGGCCCTCATGCGCCGCGTCAAGGCCATCGAAAGCAGCGGCTTCACTGTTCATGGCTGGGTGGATGGAGATCCCGGTCATGGCAAGGCCTTCCGCTTCGAGGATCCCTTTGGCCATGTCTTCGAAATCTACTGGGAAACCGTGCGCTATCAGGCACCGCCTGCCGAACGGCCTGCCTTGAAGAACCTTGCCCAGCGCTATCACGGGCGGGGTGCCGCACCACGCAGGCTCGATCATCTCAATCTGCTGGCAAGTGATGTACGCGAATTTCGACGCTTCATGCAGACCTGCCTTGGTGCCCGCGTGACTGAGATGATCCAGCTCGACAATGGCAGGATTGGCGGTTGCTGGTTCACCATCAACAACAAGACCTATGATCTGGCATGCACTGAAGAGCATGGCGGAGGAACTGGTCGCTTTCATCACCTGACCTACGTCACCGACCAGCGCGAAGACATCCTGAGGGCTGCCGATATCTTCCTCGAAAACGGCGTGTATATCGAGACCGGCCCGCACAAACATGCCATCCAGGGCACGTTTTTCCTGTATGTCTGGGAGCCAG
This sequence comes from Hyphomicrobiales bacterium, assembly GCA_031401875.1. Classification (GTDB taxonomy): domain Bacteria; phylum Pseudomonadota; class Alphaproteobacteria; order Rhizobiales; family Beijerinckiaceae; genus JADCCX01. Next base: position 3,487 of record JANNRX010000021.1, read on the forward strand.
CCGGCAACCGCGTGGAACTTGCCAACAGTGGCGCACGACTGATCCTCGCACCAGACTGGGAGCCTGTGATCTGGACCGAGACCGAGCGCAAGAAAGGGCAGGCCTGGGGGCTCAAGACCATCGAGACCTTCCACACCCATGGCACACCGCCCAGGACATGAACCCGGCTCCGAAAGAAGCCCTCTGGTATAAAAACAGGCAGTTTCCATGATGCTTTTTTGTGCGTCGCCACTCGATCAATCAGCTTAACAAACCGGACCAAGATATCGAGTAAGTCGATAAAATAAATTTTATTTGTTATTATTCAGTTATTTAGTCTGTTTTCCTGGAATTGGCACAACTCCTGCTGACGTTGGATCAGCGCCTTGCGCATCAACAGGGGAAAACACCACATGACCATCTTGTCCCGACGCCACCTTCTTGCCACCACGCTTGCAAGCGGAGCAGCCTTTGCCCTCGCCGGAAGCGCCTTCGCGCAGACCGAAACCATCAAGATTGGTATCCTGCATTCCCTTTCAGGTACCATGGCGATTTCCGAGACGACCTTGAAGGACGTCATGCTGATGCTCATTGAAGAGCAGAACAAGAAGGGCGGCGTTCTGGGCAAGAAGCTTGAGGCCGTCATCGTCGACCCAGCTTCCAACTGGCCATTGTTTGCCGAAAAGGCGCGTGAACTGATCAGCCAGCAGAAAGTCGCTGCCGTATTCGGTTGCTGGACTTCGGTCAGCCGCAAGTCGGTGCTGCCAGTCTTCAAGGAACTGAACAGCATTCTGTTCTACCCCGTGCAATACGAAGGTGAAGAATCCGAGCGCAACGTTTTCTACACTGGCGCGGCTCCCAACCAGCAGGCTTTTCCTGCCGTTGATTATCTGATGTCCAAGGACGGTGGCGAAGCCAAGCGCTGGGTTCTGGCTGGTACAGACTATGTCTATCCACGCACCACGAACCGTATCCTTGAAGCGTATCTTCTCGCCAAGGGCGTGGCCAAGGAAGATATCATGATCAACTACACGCCATTCGGTCACTCTGACTGGCAGACCATCGTGTCGGACATTGTGAAATTTGGCTCGACCGGCAAGAAAACCGCCGTCGTATCGACCATCAATGGCGATGCCAACGTGCCCTTCTACAAGGAATTGGCCAATCAGGGCGTATCGGCCGAAGACATTCCGGTCGTCGCGTTCTCGGTAGGAGAAGA
>JANNRX010000022.1:0-1571 GCA_031401875.1 Hyphomicrobiales bacterium
TTATGTGAACCATCTGGATCAGGCGCGGCTGCAACTCTCACGCGATGTGCGGCCATTGCCGGTGCTCAGGCTGAACCCGCAGGTGCGCTCGATTTTCGATTTCCGTTTCGAGGACATCGCGATTGAGCAGTATGATCCGCACCCGCATATCAAGGCCCCGGTTGCGGTTTGAAAATGCCAGTCACACTCATCGCAGCTGTCGCCGACAACCGGGTTATTGGCCGGGGGAATCAGTTGCTATGGCGTATCAAGCCCGATCTCAGGCATTTTCGCGATCACACGCTGGCAAAGCCCGTGATCATGGGACGCAAAACTTTCGAATCGATCGGGCGCCCTTTGCCGGGGCGGGACAACATTGTCGTCACGCGGGAAAAGGCTTTTGCGCCAGAAGGCATCTTTGTTGCTCATTCGCTTGAAGCCGCTTTTGCCAAAGCGGAAGAATGCGCTGCTTTGCGCAATACTCATGACATCATGATTGCAGGTGGTGGTGATATTTATGCACAGACCATCACGCGTGCCCATCGGCTTGTCATCACCGAGGTTGCGCTTTCACCCGATGGCGATGCGTTTTTTCCAGAGATTGATCGCAAAATCTGGCAGGAAACAACCCGTGAGCCCCATCCGAAAGGGCCAGATGATGACGCCGCTTTCGCTTTTGTCGAATATCGCAGGCGCTGCGTGACACCAGACGTTGACGTTTGAGTGAAGAAGCACCATTTCGCAGGATGTGAGAGCAGTTTACCACGCGACAGCGCAAGTCATTGCGGCCAAGCGTCATTCTGCTAAACGTGCTGAATATAACCCATGAATGACCAGTCGGGGGAAAAGCCCGACGATAGGACAGAGGATTTTCATGCCCTGGAGCAATGAAGGCGGCGGCGGTCCGTGGCAACCCAAGAACGAGGGACCCAAAAATCAGGGTCCCAAGAATCAGGGACCATGGGGACAAGGGCCTGGCGGCAACAATGGTGGCGGGAACAAGGGCGGCGGACAGCCCCCTGATCTCGAAGAACTTCTGCGGCGCGGCAAGGATCGTTTCAGAAATGTGCTTCCGCCTGGCGGCGGAGCAGGGCTTGGCGGCATGGGCGGCAAGGGCATTGCTGCCATCGCACTGCTTGCCCTGCTCGGCTGGGGCCTGACCGGCTTCTACACCGTCAGAACCAATGAAATCGCGCTTCAGATGCAATTTGGCAAGTTCATCGGCAAGACCGGTGAAGGCCTGAGCTATAACTGGCCCTACCCGATTGGCGGGGTGATCAAGGTGCCTTTTCTGGACGTGAAGACCACAGAACTTGGCAGAGCCGCATCGGATCCTCGAAGGGCTGGTGTAACGACGGATAGCCTGATGCTGACGTCGGATGAAAACATCGTCGATATCGGTTTCAGTGTGCAATGGCGCATTTCCCCGATCAAGCCGGAAGATTATGTCTTCGCCATCCAGAACGTCGATGGCACCATCCGCGCCGTGGCAGAAAGTGCCATGCGTGAGGTGATCGGCCAGCGCATCCTCCAAAATATCCTGCCGAGCCAGGTTCCGAGCGTTCAGGCAGCCACACCTGCGGGTGCGCCTG
>JANNRX010000023.1:0-12869 GCA_031401875.1 Hyphomicrobiales bacterium
GAATACCAATCTCGATGGCAAAACGTACTGCAACGCCAAACACGAGCAGCGCCAGCAAGAGGCGAAAATACTCCCCTTTGAGATTTTGTCCGACCCTTGCTCCAAATTGTGCGCCCAGTACGCTGCCGACAATCAGGATAAGTGCCAGAACGATATCCACGGATTGATTGGTAATGGCGTGCAGAATGGTCGCGGCAATCATCGTGAACAGGATCTGGAACAGCGAGGTGCCAACCACCATGGCCGTCGGCATCCGAAAGAAATAAATCAGTGCCGGCACCACCATGAAACCTCCGCCAATACCCAGAACCGCTCCGGCAAAACCGATGAACAGGCCAAGCGCGATAATGGGGATGACACTGATAGCAAGTTGCGAGCGCTCGAACTTGACCCGTAACGGCAAGCGCTCGAACCACCAGCGGCCAGAGGTTCTCAAAGGCTTCTGCGTTTTCTGACGTTTTGAAAACACAATGGAACGAAGACTTTCAACCATCATGAGACCGCCGACCGAACCCAGCAGCGTCACGTAAGACAGCACAAGCACAAGTTCGAAATACCCGGCTCGCCGCATGGCGTTGAAGAACAGAACACCTATCAGTGTTCCGATCAGGCCGCCAACCACCAGAGTAGCCCCAAGTTCTATATCAACGGCCTTGCGTCGCCAGTAGCCCAGAACACCGGTCATTGAGGCTGCCGCAATCTGTGCCGCGCCTGTCGCCACGGCAACATTTGGAGGAATCCCCAGAAAAACAAGAAGCGGCGTCATCAGAAAACCACCACCGACGCCAAACAAGCCTGAGACAAAGCCAACAGCCGCACTCATCCCCAGAATGAGGAAGATACTGACTGGCAATTCGGCGATGGGCAGATAGATCTGCAAGGAGAAGACTCACTGCGGAGAGGTTTCCGCCGTCTTTTTCAAACAGGGTGCGGCTTCGTCCGCAATCCGTTTGTGCAAATTATTTTAAGTTCAGATGCGAGGGCGTTTCGGTTTGGAGCCCGCATCGGATGTTTTGGGAGGTGCATCCCAGCCACCAGAAGGGGCACTGATTTCGTTCGCAACCGGATCTGGCGTTTTGGGCTTCCAGACCGTTGCTGCCGTCTTGGCCTGGCTCAAAGCCTCAGGAGACATGCGCGCACCCACTTCATCGCGCTTTTTGGATGCATCTTCATCGCCAAAAGCCGCGGCAGCCGAGAACCAGCTATAGGAAGCCGCAAGATCCTGTGTCGTGCCCAAACCGCGTGCATAGAGAATGGCCAGATTGAACTGACTGTCCTTCACACCAAATTCAGCCGCTTTCTTGAACCACTCGGCCGCAATTGCATATTCAGGTGCACCGTTGACGCCTTCCGCCAGCAGAACTGCCGTATTGTGCATGGCGCGCGCATTGCCGGCTTCCGCCGCACTCTGAAAATGCTGGAGGGCCAGTTTCGGATTTCGCTCCACTCCACGACCTTCACGGTACATGGCACCGAGACGATATTTCGCCGGTGCGGAGCCAAGTTCTCCCGCCCGCTCGAACCAGAGAGCGGCTGTCTTCGGATCACGCGTCGCTCCCCGGCCTTCCGCATAGCGAATGCCGATCTCCATATACGCCCCAAGATCACCGTTGCGAGCCGCGTCTTTCAAACGGGGCGCATCGCGCAGCCCTTCAAAGCGGAAGAGAGGATCATCAGAAGAAGCGACAGGGGCTCTGGTCGCACTCACCTGCGGTCTGATATTGCTCTGGATAACAGGATTGATCGATCCCACAGTAGTGGGAGTTGCCAACAGCTGCGCTTTTGCCGTTTCCATGATGCCGGCAGCAGGAGGATTTGCTTTTTCGACCACGACAGCATCGGACGACTTTACAGATCTGTTGATCGGAGCTGGCAACGGCGGCTCAATTGAAGCCGGGAGAATCTGACGCGGTTGAACCCTTGCCGCATCGGCGCTGTATTCAACGGAATTCTTGCGTTGCTCGTGGGAAAGCTGAACCTGCTTGCGGATGTGATCCAGAGTACCGATAGAGCCGGTGATCTCCTTGGAAGGTTCCTTGCCACTATGCACCTTTGGTGGGGCCATGAACTGCAAGGTTGCTCCGACAGCCAGAACCAGGGCTGCAAGACCAAGAAGCAATGCATGTCTGGCCTTGAGGCGACCAGGTTTCGATTTTCCGGTGTTCCGCTTTCCATCAGCCGGTTGCCCGTCAGTCAGGGCATCACCGGTCTGCGCAGAGGCATTTTGTGCGGCAAGACGGGCTGCCGCCAGAAACTGTGCCTTGGGGTCAAGCGCCGGATCAGCGAATGAAAGCGGGTTTGCTTGCTGGGATGGGCGCCCGGAGCCGGGTTCAAGGGGAAGGTCATACGCGATTGGAGCCATTGCTTGCTGCTGCAACAGCCCACCACCGCCTGACGACACGTCTTCATCCCGCGCAGAATCTTGAGCGCGCGATTTGCCCTTCGGGACCTTGATGTTTGACAGCGCACCCCGTGCGGCAGCAAGGATTCCACCAAGAGACCCTTTGGCCGCAGGCGGTGTTGTCGTGACAGTGGGAGACGATACGCCAAGCCGCTGGGCACGCATGCTGGCGACTGTCTCCATCACGCCCTGCTTGTTCAGGCTGGACTGACCGGAGACAGAGGACATGCCGGACTGCGGCGAAAGCGCCAAGGGCTCAAGAGGCCGTGCCCGCATCACGTCACTCTGCATGTCAAGCGGCTTGCGCATCGGGTCTGATGCCGTAGGGACAGCAGTTGCGGAAGGGGATGGTGCAGCAACAGTCTGGGCACCCGGAAATGCCGGTGGCATTGGATGAACCGGATCCAGAGCCCTCTGCTCCATATCCTTTTCCATATCGACCAGACGATCAACGACCCTCTTGAGCGTATTATGGACGGCTTCGAGTGTCTGGCTGGTCTTCTGCTCCGCCTCTTTCTGTGACAGTTGCATCGTGCTCAGAGCGCGTTGCAGTTCCATGGTATCCGCCTGAATGACAGGCTGCTGCATTGCAGGACTGTGGTTCACGGCTTCCTGTGCCGCCTTGCGTGCGGCATTATCCGCGACCATTCCCATGTCGGCTTTCCAGCTGTCCATCTGCCGGAATATGCCTTGAATTGAATGCTCGACGCCCGAAAGGTCAGTAGCTGGCACAGCCGCCGGAGCTGGCATACGACTGACAGCTTCCTGCGCTGCCGTGCGCGCGGCCTCTGCCGCTGCCATTTCCATGTCAGCCTTCCAGCCATCGATCTGGCTGAACAGGCCAGAGATCGAGCGTTCGATGCCCGATAAATCTGTCTGGCCCGTGGAGACTGTTGCCGGCATCCGGCTGAGTGCATCCTGGGTTGCCTTGTGTGCTGCCGTTTCCGCCACAGCGCCCATATCGGCCTTGAGTGCATTCATCTGATTGAGAATAGCGCTGACAGACCGTTCAAGACCGCTGACGTCGGCGACGGCAGGATTTTGCATGGCGCCGGGCACCTGCTCCAGTTTGCGGCTGATCCGCTGAATCTCTTCATGCAGCTTTGCAAAGGCAAGATCGTCATCCGGTGCGGAACCAATATCCTTCAGTCTGTGCGCAAGATCCTGAAGCAATGTCTCGATATGCGCAGGCAGGACGGCGGCAGGTCTGTCACCCATCATGGATTGAATACGGTCCAGTCTGACGGATAACTCGGAGGGAGTCTGCTCAAGCGCCACGAATTTGCGCTCCAGCACCTGGAGTGCATCCAGAACACGCCCGTCACTCCCGGGTGTCTGGCTGCTCATGATCAGCCTTTTGAGTTCATTCAGGTCGCCATCAATCGCTTTGACCGGGCGCAGGTCACGCGGGCCATTCATGCGCAGCGTTGCAAGTTTGTCAGTGAGTGCATCAAGACGCTCCCCCATGGAGGACATCTGTCTTTGAAGTGCAGCAATACCGGGATCAGGCGTTGATCCGGAGGCTTTCAACTGATTGCGCAGATCAGAAATCTCACCAAACAATCTCTCGAAGTTGTTGGACGGCGCGGCTTGATGCGCAAAGCTTTTCGACAGCGCATCAATCCGGCTTCCTATCGATGCGATCTGATGGTTGATAGTGCTGCTATCCCCACCTGCCCGCTGCTGGGAAACTGCATTGCGCAAGGCCGCCATTTCTCCAACCAGCTGACCAATGACTTCTGGCGAGTTTGGCTTGCCCTGTTCAAGACCTGACAGGCGCTGATCCAGCGAGCGCATGGTCTGGAGCATTTCAAGCTGACGTGGTGATTGCTCAAGACCCCGCAAGGCTTCCGTGACTTTGTGCAGAGCTGAGCCAATATTGGCCATCGGGCGCAGATCGCGCATTCCGGTACCCTGTTTGCCAGCGTCATGATTGCCAAGGTTCGGCTTGACGGGATGGGCAGATGTCGCAAGCGGCTCCGCAGCGCCCTGCGCCTTGGCTTCAATCAAGCTGACGACATTGGCAATCTTGCTTTCAAGCTGACTGACCAGACTTGCATTTGCAGAAGGTGCCGATGCATTCAATCCACGCTCAAGATCACCGATGAGCGACCTTACACCATTGCTCCTGCCCTGAACGGCATCAGCTTCAGACGCCCCCGTTTCGAAGCGGCGGCTCAAAGCTACGATAGCATCGGCGGTTCGCTCTTCATTTTCGCGCAGGGATTCATGCACACCTGCCATGGCGTCAGACAGAATTCTGGCAACACGGTCTTCTGAAAGTGAGGCATTGGCGGAAACAGGATTGCGCATACCGCGCCGCTCCAGCCGCCGCGTAATGGCTTTCAAAGGGCTTTCATCGTCATATTCCCGGTCGCCCCGTGCCTCAGGAGCGGGATCATACCGACGCCGTGAAGGGGCAGGATAACGCCCTGTTGCTGCCTCGGAAGCAGCATTCAGCCATTGATCAACACTCATCCCCGCAGAGCGCGCAGCCTCTTCGACCACATCACGGGGATCAAGGTCATAACCTCTCGAGCGCCAGGAAGAACCATATCCCATAATTCAGTCCATTGTCCGATCTAGTTTGGACTGTCAGCACACGCACTGGACGGGATTCAAAGAGCGAATCATCAAGCCATCACGTGTTGCGGCAGTGGGGTAAAAACTGCCCTTAACGTGGTAAAGAGAGAGTTAAGATTTGGCTGAAAGCGTTAACAATCCAGCAATAATTTGTGCCGCGAAGGCACATATCGCGCTGGCCACTGGCTCATTTGTCTCTTGTTACAGAAGAGGCAAGAGCCCGTGTCGCGAAAGCAAGTCCGAAGAACCGAACGATATGATGCAGCCCGACATAGACAGGATCCAGCCCGAGCGCGACGCCCAGAATCATCATGGCCTCGAGAGCACCAGGCGCATACGCAACCAGTGCCTGGCCAAAAGTGACATCGGTCAGAACCGCCTCCGCGAAGAAAGCTCCGGCCACCGTCACGCCAAGCCCAATGGCGACGGAACCGAGAGAAATCAGCAGAAGATTGAGAAACAGGCCTTTGGTAAGCCTTGAAAACCGCGTCCCGATGTATATGCCTACCAGACCAAATCCAATCTGCATCAAGGGAACAGGGATATCACCTTTGACAAGGCCGGAACCGTGCAAGAATGCAGATGCAACCATGCCCCCAAAAAGCCAAGGGGCAGCGCTCTTCATTCGTTGAAACAGCAGTGACAATACAAAGCCGCTTGCAAAAACCCCGGCAAGTGGCAACGGCTCGATCACGGCTTGTGGCAGTCTGACGCCCAGAGACCCGTTGAACACCACCAGACTGGGAAGCACCGCAAGCAGCACGAACAGCCTGACAGATTGTACCATCGTGACCTTCAGGACATCAGCCTTTGTGCTCGCAGCAATCACCAGAACCGCCGAAAGCGCCCCCGGCACAGAGGCAAAAAACGCGGTTTCATTGTCCCAGCCCGCGATCTTGCGCAGATACCATTGGGACAGCAGCATTCCGATAACCAGAACAACCAGCAGGATGAACAGGCTCAAGGGATAGCGCTGGAGCCCTTGGAGCATCTCCGGCGTGACCGAACTCCCCATGGTGACACCACCAACAAGCATGCCAAAATCCCGCAGAATACTGGAGAGATGGGCCTTGCGACCGAGCGCAATCAGCACGGTGACGCCGATCATGGCACCGGAGAGAACCGGCGTAGGCAGCCCTGCAAAGATGAAAACTGTTATCCCGGCAAGAGCCGCGGCCATCGTTTCAAGATCAGGGCGAATCTTGCTGAGCATCAAATCCATGATCCGGCATCAAGAACGGTCATCGCATCCTGTCAATCGCGCAAGAGAGTGGCAGCGCAGAGGGCGACAGGAGCAAGAGCAATAACCGTCAAACGGCTTCAATCCAGGCCTTCAATCGTATGGCGGCAAGTTTCGCTTTCTCCGGGGAACAGGCAAAGCACAGTCTGAAAAAAGCATCACTGCCGGGTCCGAACGCCGTTCCTGGCGCGACACCGACGCTCACATCGTCAATCATCGTCAGGGCAGCTTTCCGACTGTCGGAAATCCCGTCGACCGAGAAGAAAAGATAGAAGGCACCATCCGGCTTGAGAAAGCGCGCCTTGCCGGTGGAGGCCAGCGCGTCACAAAAGATATCGCGGCTGAGTTTCGAGCGTGCGATCTGATGATCAATGAAACTGTCGCCCTGATCAAGCGCTGCGATAGCAGCACGCTGGATGAATACAGGCGATCCCGAGGTGGAATACTGGATCAGATTTTCGGCGACCTGCCCCAGTTCAGGCGGGCATTCAATCCAGCCAATGCGCCAGCCCGTCATGGCCCAGTTCTTGGACATGGTCTGCACGAAGAGGATGCGATCATCCTTCTCCATGATATCATGGAAAGACGGTGCCCTGACACCTTCAAAAACAAACCGGCCATAAATTTCATCGGCAATGATCCAGAGGCCCTTGCGCCGCGCCAGTGCGAGAACCGCCGCAAGCTCCTCCCTGGTCGCTGTCCATCCCGTGGGATTGGATGGCGAATTGATGATGATCGCCCTGGAGCGCGGTGTGATGGCCGCCTCAAGGCTTTCGACTTCAAGCCCCCAGCCGCGATTGCCGAATTTTTGGGGAACCATCACTGTCTTTGCGCCCGAAATACCCGCAGCAGCTGCAAAATTCGGCCAGGCCGGGCTCGGAATGATTACCTCGTCGCCGTGCCCTGCAACCATGCGGATGGCTATCTGCACGGCCTGCATACCGCCGCCGGTGACATAAAACTGTTCGCGCTCGAAACTCTGGCCGTAGGTGCGCGTCATGTAGCGCGCAATGGCGTCCCGCAGATCAGGAATACCACGCTGCCAGGTGTAGAATGTCTCACCTGCGGCAAGCGAGCGCGTCGCTGCATCTGCAATAAAGGCGGGCGTTGGCGTATCACCCTCGCCGACCCACAAGGAAATCACCCCTTCACGGGCGCGACCATAACTGCTGACCTCAACGATCCCGCTCTGGGGTGCATCGAAAGCTTCAGGGCGAAGTGCAGTGAGCAATGACACGGATAAACCCTCGGATACCGACTGATATTTCTGGAATTAGAGGATCATTCCCGTAAAGTCTCATGGAAAATTCGGATGGATTTGATCTCTGTGCGTTGTGAAAGACCTCAAACAAAAAACCCCGGCACGAAGCCGGGGTTTCAATACTCATAGATCAGGCCAAGCCTTAGATCAGGCCACGTCTTACTTCTTCAGAAGATCGCGAATCTGCGTCAGCAGCACTTCTTGTGCAGGAGGAGCCGCAGGAGCAGCAGGAGTAGCAGCTGCTTCTGCCTTCTTCATGGAGTTCATGGCCTTGATGACCAGAAACAGCACGGCTGCAACAATGATGAAATTGACAACATAGGTCATGAACTGACCATACCCCAGAACTGCGCCTGCTTTCTTTGCATCGGCATAGCCCGTACCCGCAGCAACTTTTGCACCCAGCGAAGCATAAAGATTGGAGAAATCAACATTTCCAAAAATGGCACCAACAATCGGCATGATAATATCAGCAACCATTGATTCAACAATCTTGCCAAAAGCACCACCGATGATCACGCCGACAGCAAGATCGACAACATTGCCCTTCATGGCAAAATCTTTGAATTCCTGAAGCATAGAAGCCCCCTCTTTTTTACCGACCTTGGTAAGCCGGATGCCTATCACCTCTTTTGAGGTGGCTGAGGCTTAACTAAAATTTACCAGAAATCCAAGAGTTTTAACTTCTAAAGTGCGAGAATGCCGATGTATCGCGCCTCTGCGCACAGAAAAGAATGCGTTCATCCCGCAGAAACAATAACTGCACATGCAAGGATGATGACCTCAACGCATTCCTGCTCGTCAATCGCCCTGGTTTGATGCATAGCTGTCTCTGTTGCCATGCATCATCAAAAAGCCCTGGGGAGGGAGCGCCAATGGCCATGGACTGGGACAAGATCCGTATTTTCTTTGCCGCAGCAGAGGCTGGCAGCTTCACCCATGCCGGAACCGGGCTGGGCCTCTCCCAATCTGCGGTCAGCCGTCAGGTCAGCGCATTGGAAACGGAACTGAAGATCCCGCTCTTCCATCGCCATGCACGCGGGCTTATCCTCACTGAGCAGGGCGAGCTGCTTTTCAGAACGGCACGCGAGGTGCTGCAAAAGCTTGAACAAACCCGTGCCAAGCTGACAGACAGCCGCGAGAAGCCCAACGGAGAACTCAAGATCACCGCCAATGTCGGCCTTGGCACCCACTGGCTCACACCGCGACTTGGCGAATTCATTGATCGCTTTCCAGAAATCACCATGCAGATCATTCTGACAGATGATGAGCTTGATCTCGCCATGCGGGAAGCGGATGTAGCCCTCAGGTTACGCCAGCCTGTGCAGGGAGACCTGATCCAGCGCAAGCTTTTCACCGTGCATTTCCATGCTTATGCCAATGCGGATTATCTGAAGCGCTTCGGCCACCTGAAGACAATCAAGGAGCTTGATGATCACAAGCTGCTCAAGTTTGGCGGAACGCTTCCAGCGCATTTGCTGGATCTGAACTGGCATATGACAGCAGGAAGAGACCCGCGGGAGCCGCGGACGGCATCGTTGATTGTCAACAATCTTACGGCCCTGATCCGATCCTGCCAATGCGGGTTCGGTATTGCGATCCTGCCGGATTATCTGGTTGAGGCCAACAGTGGTCTGATCCAGTTGCTGACGTCGGAAGCCATGCCTGAGCTTGATTGTTATCTGGTCTATCCGGAGGAAATGAAGGGTGTTGCCCGCGTGCAGGTTTTCAGAGATTTTATCGTGAGCAAGGCGCAGCGCTGGGCTTATTAAATCGACAGCCGGACAATACGTTTGCACGGAAAATAAGCATCCAGATATTCAAATAGGCAAGTCGATTAACATTCGGTCTGACCTGGCTGATGTTTTGTTGCAGATCAGCAACAAGTTCTATGCATGCGCAAGAAACTGCTTTTTTTAATTGAAAATTATTTGATAAAGGCAATTTTAGATCATTGATTCACGAAATAAGTGGAAATTATCATGAAATTAGCCCTTCCCGTACTTTTTCTCCTCTCCTCATGCGCCCTCGGTTTTGCGGCGGATGCCCCGAGCCGGACCAAGAAGCCAACGCCACCTCCTGCCGCCTCACAGGCCTGCAAGGAAACCGCTGGGCTACCGACAGATATTTTCGGTTTCACCACGGGGTCGGATGTGAATGATCTGGGATCGCTTTCAGGCTCCCTTGAGTATAACGGCAACTTCGGAACGCGCTTCGGCAGGCTTGATGGAAATCTCCTGAAGGGGCAGATTTCGTACTCGCCGTTCCCCTGCCTTGAAATTGGTCCGACAATCCAGGGCTTTTCGGTCAATGCCGGAAGATCCACTTTTGGGCTTGATACTCGCCAGTTCGGTGGCACCGTCGAATTGAAGTACAAGTTGCTTGGACGCGCCACCAATGGAATTGGCCTGACCATCACCACAGAACCCGGCGTTTTTAATCGTCAATATCGCTCAGGCTTTATCGATATTGCGGGCAATGCGTTCCGTCCGAGCGGGACACTCACATCGAATGTCGCCCGCATCCTTGTCGATTTCGAACTGATCAAGAACAAACTTTACGGCGCAATCAATCTGGAGCATGCCGCTGTCTGGGATGATCCGATCAGCCAAAGCCCAGGACTTGGGTTCTCGGAACCAGGCTACGCGCGCTTTTCGAATGCCAACATCCGAGCTGCCTTGGCTTACAAGTTCAATGACAGCTTTTACCTCGGCGTGGAAGGATCGCACCAGCGCGCCTATTCGGGCATCTTCCTCAATCAGGAGCTTGGCAATGCCTGGTATGTTGGCCCAACATTCTTCTGGCAGGCGACTGAAAAGCTTTCTGTTACCGGCTCATACAACTATCAGTTTGCAGGCCAGACAAAGGACGCGTTCGAAACCATTGGCGCATCAAGCCGAGGATTTGATTTGATCAATTTCAATCGCCACCTTGCCAAGTTGAAGATTGCTTACAGCTTCTGAAGCCTTCATATTCGAATCAATTGAAAAGCGGCCCAAGGGCCGCTTTTTTCATGAGGCTGGCACTGTCTGTACAGTCTCCGCACTATCCCGGAAACAAAGCACGCTTTCCTAGGGTCAGGACCTATTAATCTCTCGCGTCAAATGCATGAGATTAATAGGTCCTGACCCTAGCATCACCATGCTTGCAGATTCTGCATAGCTGCCATCCGAAGGTGACTATTGTGCATCGCACCATTCAAGTTCATATGTGAACACATCGACGGGCAGAGACATTCCGATTCTCCTCCCAGCGTTGAGTGTGTCACCGTCGTGAAATTGAAGTTTCGGCCATCCCTCCCCCTCTTGGCCGGACTCTATAGGCCGGATGATCCCCTCCCGATCATCCGGCCTCTTTCTTTTCAAACCAGCAAAAATTGCAGAATGAAAGTTCACGCCCAGAGGCGTTCTTTCTCGAGACCTTTGTAAAGATCGGCAACAAACGGTCCATAGCCGTTGAACAGCAGCGTCGGAATGCGCTTGCCTGCGGATCCCAGAACTTCCTCGGTCGCCTGACTCCAGCGCGGATGCGCAACCTGCGGATTCACATTGGCCCAGAAGCCATATTCCGCCGCTTGCAATGCTTCCCAAAGTCCTTTCGGGCGCTTCTCCACAAAACTGATCTTGCTGATCGATTTGATGTGTTTGAACCCGTATTTCCACGGCAGTGCGAGGCGGATGGGTGCGCCAAAGCTCTTGGCCATGGGTTTGCCATAGGCGCCGGTCACCAGGAAAGAAAGTTCATTGGCGGCCTCGGCAATGGTGACACCTTCAACATAAGGCCAGGGATACAATCCCTGTCTTTGTCCCGGAGCCATCTTGGGATCAAAGAAGGTTTCAAACCGGACATATTTTGCAGAACTGAGCGGCTTGGCGATATCCAGCAGTGCCTTCAAGGGAAACCCGGACCAGGGCACATTCATCGACCAGGCTTCAACGCAACGGTGCCGGTACAGACGCTCTTCGATATCGACCTTCTTGAGCAGATCATCAATGCCAAGGGTCATGGGGCTCTCGACCAGACCGTCGATGGTCAGTGTCCACGGGCGGATTTTCAGCGCCTCAGCGGCAGCAGCCGTACTCTTGGACGTGCCGAATTCATAGAAATTGTTATAATTCGCATTGATTTTTTCGTCTGTAATCTCACGCCCGTCCAGCTGATAGCGCTCATTGCGCTTGGCCGGATAAAGACCCGCGCTGGGATCTGCTCCCGGAGCCGTCACGGTTTGAGAAAACGCATCCGAAGGCAGCGCGCTCATGGCCGCTGTCGCACCGGCACTTGTCAGGAATGCCCTTCGGTTAAGAAAGGCATCTTCGGAGGTCGCCATACTTTCAGGCAATTCCCAACCGCGAATATTCCGGATCAGCATTCTTGTGCTCCCTATAGACCTGCAAAAGCAATGCGGCGAGTGACACGGCGAAGCAAGTCACGATGCGGAGAGCCAACGAGGCTTTTGACCTCAAACGCAAGCCGGATGCCGCATACAGGCAAGGCAGAAGCAAATTATGGCTTCCCGATAACCTCGTCACGCAGGACCCTTTTCAGAACTTTCCCAACGGGTGTTTTCGGTAAGGCGTCCCGGAAGACAACGGTCTTTGGGCGTTTGTATGCTGTCAGACTCTCGCGACAATGGGTGATGATCGCCTCTTCTGTGAGAGCAGGATCTTTCTTGACGACATAGGCCGCTACAGCTTCCCCGGAATGATCATCCGGCAAGCCGATCACGGCCACCTCCATGACACCGGGATGACTGGAGATGATCTCCTCGATCTCGCTTGGATAGACATTGAAACCTGAAACCAGAACCATATCCTTGATACGATCCACGATCTTGAACTGCCCGTCGGCCAGCATGATCCACACATCACCGGATTTGAACCAGCCATCCTTGGTGATGGCTTTTGCGGTTTCGTCGGGACGATTCCAGTAACCGGCCATCACTTGCGGACCTTTGATCCAGATCTCACCGGGCGTGCCAGGCGCAACCTCCTGGCCGTTGTCATCCGCGATCCGTAGCTCCGTGGATGGCGCAGGCATGCCGATGGTGCCGGAAAAATCCTTGATCGTCAGAAGGTTCATCGTGGCGATAGGCGATGTTTCGGAAAGACCATAGCCTTCAATAATGGGCTTGCCCGTCTGCTTCTGCCAGCGTTGAGCGACCGGCCCCTGCATGGCCATGCCGCCAGCAACCGCAAATTGCAGGTTGGAGAAATCAACCTCTTCAATGCCAGGTGCATTCAAAAGAGCATTGTAAAGCGACGACAACTGCTCCGGTTCAGGCGCAGCGGCGCTTTTCGGCGGATGATCTGCCCAAGCTGGTGCGCATCGGTGATCCGCAACTGTCACCCGATGGCAAATCGGTGCTGAGCGTGATTGCCCGCGCC
>JANNRX010000024.1:0-7074 GCA_031401875.1 Hyphomicrobiales bacterium
GCATCGGCCTCGCTTGAAGGATCGACGATGATCAGCGGAATGCGGGCGGATTGCTCGTGGAAGAGGTCTTTTTCGCCCATCCAGTGATCGCCGAGATAATCGCCATGGTCAGAGCAGAAGACGATCATGGTCGTCTCCGTCAGCTTTCTTTCCTCCAGAAAGCGCATCAGCACACCCATCTGGTCGTCGATCTGCCTGATCAGACCCATGTAGGTCGGAATCACGCGCTCGCGCGCTTCATCGCGGGACATGTTTTTTGAATAGCGCATGTTCATGTAAGCGCCGAACACGGGATGCGGATTCTGCCGCTCGCGTTCGGAACGGATCGCGGGCTGCACATCGGCGGGACCATACATAGAGGCATAGGGCTCCGGCGCAATGTAAGGCCAGTGCGGTTTGATCAGCGAGAGATGCAGGCACCACGGCTTGCTATCCTCGGGGCGCTTGTCCGCGCCATTCTCAGCCTCGGTGATGAAGTCCATGGCGCGGCGGACCATATAAGGCGTCTCCGAATGCTCATCGGGCACCCGCGCCGCCTTGTCGGCATGGGCAAGAAGCCAGCCATTCTGGAGCGAGCCATCGGCAGCCTCGCCAGAATTCGCCCAGTGCTCCCAGGGGTTCACCGCTTCGAAGCCCTGCGCGCGCAGATACGCATCATAGCGCGGGCGCGCTTTGCCGGTGGGGTGAAGGCCATCGTCGCGCTCGTAGGGTTCGAAGCCGCATTGCGCCACATGAACACCGATGAGCGATTCCGGCGGAATGCCCAGCGCCTTCATGCCCTCAAGATCAGGAGCCATATGCGTCTTGCCAACAAGCACATTGCGCACGCCGATGACCTTGAGGTGATCCCCCAAAGTCGGTTCGCCCACACGCAGGGGCCAGCCGTTCCAGTGCGAGCCATGCGAACGCATGTAGCGCCCGGTGTAGAAGCTCATGCGCGAGGGTCCGCAGATCGGCGATTGGACGTAGGTGCGCGAGAACAAGACGCCGCGCTTCGCCAGAGCGTCGATATGTGGCGTTTTGAGTGTGGGATGCCCGGTGCAGCCGAGGTAATCATAGCGAAGCTGATCGCACATGATCCAGAGGATGTTTTTGCGGCGGGGTGAATCGGCCAAGGATTACACCCTCAATGCATCGCGATGTCACGCGCCTTCAATTTCCCGTCCCGCGTTTTTATAAACACCTCGTCGATCTGCGGATGACGCAGGGGATCATCGGACTGGTCCGGCAACAGATTCTGCTCCGAAACATAGGCGACGTATTCCGTCTCGGCGTTTTCGGCAAAGAGATGGTAGAAGGGCTGGTCGCGGCTGGGGCGCACCTCTTCAGGGATTGAGTTCCACCATTCTTCTGTGTTGTTAAACACGGGATCAATATCAAAAACGACGCCACGGAAGGGATAGACGCGGTGTTTCACCACGCTTCCGATCGCATATTTTGCAGTACGGGAATTGCTTTGTCCGGCCATGGTCCACCTTATATGTCCAAGAATAGCACGGCTGGCAAAAGGCTCAATGCCCATCACAGCTTTTCCGGAGAGAAGTTACCGGCAACAGTGGACCGTGGCGGGATGACCTGATACCGCACAGATCCTTATCGAAATCGATTGTTCATGGCTGACGTCCTCGCACTCGCCCTGCCCTTCTTCGGGCTCATCTTTCTCGGCTTCGCCTGCGGCAAGATTCGCAAGCTGCCTGAAGAGGGATTGGCATGGATGAATTTCTTTGTCGTCTATGTCTCGCTGCCAGCCCTGTTCTTCAAGCTGATCGCGACGACACCGTTCGAGCAACTGTCGAACTGGCCTTTCATCCTGTCGACGACGCTGTGCACCTATATCTCATTCTCGCTTTCCTTCGTTGTTGGCATCTGGCTGACCAAGGGTGATATCCGCCAGGCCGCAATCCAGGGTGCACTCGGGGGGTATTCGAACGTAGGCTACATGGGGCCCGGCATCACGCTGGCGGCGCTTGGCCCGGCGGCTTCTGTTCCTACCGCATTGATTTTCGTGTTCGACTGCATCCTCTTCTTCACCGTAGTTCCGTTCATGATGGGGATGGGCGGCTCAGAAAAAATGAAAGTTTGGGACACCGCGAAATACGTCTTCCGGCAAGTGGTGACGCATCCTTTCAATATCGCGACCGCTGTTGCGGTATTGGCAGCCTATTTCAAATACCAGCCGCCGCTCCCGGTTGATCAACTGATCACTTTCCTGTCACGGGCAGCCGCCCCGTGCGCGCTGTTCGCGCTTGGCGTTACGGTGGCGCTTCGGCCTTATGAGGGCATTCCCAAAGAGTTGCCCATGCACCTTCTGATCAAGCTGGTCATTCACCCGCTGCTGGTCTGGGTGGTGCTGTCACTGGTCGGTGATTTTGACCGGGCCTGGGTTTTCACGGCCATGCTCATGTCATCGCTGCCTCCCGCCGGCAATGTCTTCGTCATGGCGCGCCAATACGATGTCTATGTGCAACGGGCATCGGGCGGCGTGCTGGTCGGCACCATCGTCTCGGTGTTCACGGTGACTTTGCTGCTGTTCCTGATCGCGAATGACATGATCCCGCATGATCTGTTTCCAGGGCAATAAGCGCGTCAGCCGCTGACGAGGAACTCTTCGGCAAATCTACTCCGCCAATCCTGCCCGCATCACGGCCCGGCGCAGTGGCGCAATGCTGCCCAGCGCTTTCAGCCCGATGCTGCGTGCCGCTGCGACAGGCAGCAGATCAGACAGCAGCGAACGGTTGAAGGCATCAACGCCCGCTGTCCGCAATCCGGCATCGCGTCGCCGCCCCATATCCCAGGATGCGAGATGATCCTGGGTCAGATGCTGCGCGCCCGCAGCGAAGGCCGTGCTGCAAGCCTGCGCCAGCGTATCGGCGTCACGAAACCCCAGATTCATGCCCTGCGCACCGATAGGCGGAAAGGCATGGCCGGTTTCTCCGACAAGCGCGAGACCCGGCGCAGTAAAACGCTCTGCCATCAGCCCCCCCATGGGATAGCATCCACGGGCGCTTTCAAGCGTGAACTTCCCAAGATGCGAGCGGCACACGCGCTCCGCTGCCCGCGCGAAAACACCATCATCGAGTGCCAGCAGGCGTTCGGCTTGCTCCGGTTGCGTCATCCAGACAACGGTGGATGCGCGCTCGCCCGCGGGCACCAGCGTGAAGGGACCATCCGCGGTGTGAAATTCGGTCGAGATATCCTCGTGATCCAGCACATGCCGGACAGCAAAGGTGAGCGCTGCCTGGGGGTAAGACCAGCGCCGTACGGGAATGCCAGCGGCCTCCCTCGCCAGCGAGCGCTGACCATCCGCCGCGATCACGAAGGGCGCATGGTGCGAGCTGCCTGCATCGTCGATCAGGGAGAAGCCGCCCTCGGATCGTTCGATTGCCGTGATATCCAGCGAAAGAACCTGGATTTGTCCGCATTGGCCAATAGCATCCATGAGCAGAGACACAATTCTTGCAGTTGACAGACTCACACCAAAATCGCTCTGCCCCGCATCGCTGGCATGGAAAAGTGTCGTTGGCGCACGGATCAGACGTCCGGTGACATCGATGATACGGATGCCAGCAAGTGGCGCGCCGTTCTGACGAAAGGCACCTTCCAGGCCAAGTTCTCGCAAGATTGCCATAGAGCGCCCGACAAGGGCTGCGGAACGACCATCTTCCGGCGGCGTCCTTCGCCCCGTGATCAGACGGATAACACGCGTCTCGGGAAGCGTTCGCGCCAGACATAGTGCGGTAAGGCAACCGATCGGCCCGCCCCCGATAATGGTAATCTCGGGATCCCGAACGATGGCACCGTTCAAGGCATGAGTGATGTTTTCCATGACCTTCTTGTGTCATGCAGACGTTCAAGAATCCATTGGACCAAAAGTCGCTCCCGTTTTCATCGCTCGCCGGAAGCGCTATGAAAGTCCATGGCTTCATCCGGCAAACACGAACAGATCACACCCGACATCCTGCTTCAGGCCTATCGCTGCGGCATTTTTCCAATGGCGGAGAGCGCCAGCAGCTCCACACTGCACTGGTATGAACCAAAACAACGCGGAATTATTCCGCTTGATGGATTCCATATCTCGCGCAGCACGGCAAAGGTCGTGCGCTCGGACCGCTTTCTAGTAACGGCAAACCAGGATTTCGATGCCGTGATCACGGCTTGTGCTGCACCTGCACCCGGCCGGGAGAATACCTGGATCAATGCCACGATCCACACGCTCTACAGGACATTGTTCGATCACCGGCAGTGCCACACCATTGAAGTCCGACAAGACGGCGTGCTTGTGGGCGGACTCTATGGTGTTTCAATAGGGCGGGCTTTTTTTGGCGAAAGCATGTTCCACAAGGCAACTGACGCCTCCAAGGTTGCACTGGTGCATCTGGTCGCGCGGTTGAAAAAAGGAGGCTACAAACTTCTCGATTCGCAGTTCAAGACGGATCATCTGGCCAATTTCGGAGCAATCGAGATCGATAAAAGCCTGTATCAGGTCCTACTGGGGCAGGCACTTGTCGGCACAGGTCTCCCGGAAACCTGGGATATGCCCATGAATGGTGCCGACGCGGTCATGCTTGCGCGGTAGGATTTGCGCCCGTTGGCACCGCAATCAGTTCTGCCGCGGATCGACCAGAATTCCAGGATTGTTGCCACCGACGCCACCGCTCCCGCTACCACCACCCAGAAGTGGGAAAAAGCGACGCGTCGGCGCGGGCTGGGACGATGCTGGGGATGTATTCAATGGCTGCCCTGGAAGGATGGGACCTGCTGTTGTCGAGCGGTTGATTTGCTGTTGGCGGCGCCGATCAGCCGCGGCGCGCTCAGCCGGATCAAGCAATGGCTTGCCATCGGGACCAAGCGGTTTTGCCAGCTGATTCTCATTGGAAGGAGCTGCAATCACCTCTTCTTCATCAGGTTTTGTCTTGATCAGGTCTTTCTCGAGCGCGCCTTTGCAACCTGTCAGCCAGATATCATACACCGGATGTTCGATGGCGCTCAGACCAGGACTTGAGGCAAACATCCAGCCTGAGAACAAGCGCTTCTGATCGTTGCTTGATGAGATTTCATCAACCTCGACGAACGATGTCGTCTGTGGTTTTTCTGAAACAGGGCGTGAAAAACAGATTTTAGGGGTCAATTGAAGGGCCCCGAATTGCACGGTTTCGTTCACCGACACCTCAAAGGCAATAATCCGCCCCGTGATCTTGTCCAGACCGGAGAAGACCGCTGTCGGATTACTGAATTTATCCGCCAATGACGGCGTTGTACCTGACAGAAAGCTGAGACCGGAGGCGGCAAGCGCCAAGATTCGAAGAACACGCATGAGCAGCGCCATAGCACGTGAAATCGGGCTAAAAAAGGGAGGTTGTGATGGAATGATGTCCGAATAGAACAGAACTCTCAAGAGAGTGCATGCCACCCGTGGTCTGCAACTGGACAGAGCAGGCCTGAAACGGCATAAGCGACCTAGAAAACGGCGCAGGCTCTCCATGGCAATCAAGACATTTTTTCTCCGCTTTTTCACATGGTGGAATGGATCAACCTTCGGCATGCAGCTTTTCACGCGCCGCAAGGGCGAACGCGTGGGCACGGATGATTACGGCAATGTCTATTACCGCTCGCGCAACGGCGAGAAGGACAAGGCGCTCGGACATGAGCGGCGCTGGGTTATCTACAACGGCGAGGCGGAAGCCTCCCGCGTGCCGCCGGGCTGGGCCGGATGGCTGGCATTTACCTATGACAAGGCCCCTTCCCAGGAAGAGTACAAACCCCGCGAATGGCAAAAACCGCATGAGCCCAACAGGACAGGCACCGCACTTGCCTATCGTCCCAAGGGCTCAACCCTCGGCAAGGGCGAACGTCAGCCCACCGGCGGCGATTATCAGGCCTGGAAACCGGGCAATTGAAACCTGCCGCTGGCATGCCGCTGAACAAACAACAGCGTCCACCGCCCGGGTGTTGGGTTCAACAGGGCTTAACCGCAGTTAATATCACCAGACGGACGAATCTCCCGTTTCCAACACCGGAAATGATCGTGATTCCCGATATCGCAGATTCCGTTGCGTCAGGTGATTCTGCCCGCTGTCTCTCCTGAACGGCCTGAGCCAATTGTGACGATTCGATGGTCAAATCCGATTCCGCATCATGATTTCAACAATTTAAGTCGATCTGCTGCGACCTGCGCTTGCATACTCCAAATCATGAATCAATCTTTAACTGCCACTACATGTTGAGAGAAAATTTACCCTATTTTGAGGTCGTCTTTTGGCATTCTCTTGATATGGCACTTCAAGTTGAAGAAAATTACCAAGAAGATTCAGAGTGTTAATGCGTTCATTTTTTTATCCCCACAGTTCACAGGCGCCCCTCTAGATATAGAATCAAATACTTCTCCGGCACACTATATCTTGACGTTGGAATCGAACGGTGCCTATTATCCAGTCGTTGCAGCTTGTGCGGCAACGGCCAGAAATTCTGGCAAAAGAGTTTTCAAACAGAACAAATGCAAGCCGCGTGGCCCTTGATGAGCCGTGGATTTGTTGACGACTGTTTTCAAGCGTAAGTCGTGGGTCCGGATCAACCGGATCGGGTGGGGCAATAAAAGTCAAACGGGTTGAGGGGCCGAGGAGTTTTCTCGGAGGGTCTCTGTTGTGCCCGTGGCAAGGAAAAGAACAATGCGCATTGAGCGTCGCTATACAACGACTGGACAAAGCCCGTACGCCGGGATGGAATTCCAGTTCACCAAGTCTGAAATCCGCAACCCAGATGGCTCTGTCGTGTTCCGGCTGGAGAATGTCGAGGTTCCCTCGTCATGGTCGCAGGTGGCCTCCGATGTGCTGGCGCAGAAATATTTCCGCAAGGCAGGTGTGCCCGCGCGCCTGAAGAAGGTTGAAGAGAACGACGTTCCTTCCTTCCTGTGGCGCTCGGTGGCGGATGAAGCCGCACTGGCAAGCCTGCCAGAGAAGGAGCGCATCATTGGCGAGACATCATCGAAGCAGGTGTTCGACCGCCTGGCCGGCACCTGGACCTACTGGGGCTGGAAGGGTGGCTATTTCAACACCGATGCTGACGCGCAAGCGTTTT
>JANNRX010000025.1:0-1780 GCA_031401875.1 Hyphomicrobiales bacterium
CCCAGCACTCGTTGATGGCTTCCAGAATGCCCGAAACAATCTGGGGTGCCATCAGTGAGGGGGTGCCACCGCCAAAGAAAACGCTGGTGACCTTGCGCCCCGGTGCGAGTGCTGCCCGATGGGCTATTTCACGGCGGAATGCCGCAAGATAGCGCGCCTGATCCGGCGGGCTGTGGCGTACATGGCTGTTGAAATCGCAATACGGGCATTTGGCCAGACAGAACGGCCAATGCACATAAACGCCGAAAGCGGCGTCGGCAGATAGGGTTGGCGCTTCATCACGCTTCACTGAGGCAGGCCTTTGCAAGGTGCATGAAGGCTCTGGCCCGGTGCGAGAGGCCTGCACCTGCCGGTGGCAGACCATGCTTTTCCTGCGCCGTGAGCTCGGCAAAGCTGCGTGTATGACCATCGGGCACAAACATCGGATCATAGCCGAACCCGGCCTTGCCGCGCGGTGGCCAGACCAGCGTTCCAGGGCAGCGGCCTTCGAACAGCTCCTCGTGCCCGTCCGGCCAGGTGATTACCAGGGCTGAGACGAATGTGGCCGCTGCGCCGTTCACAGCATGCCCGCGCTTTGTCAATTCGTCATGCAGGCGTTGCATGGCGCGCTCCCAGCTGCGTGGCTGGCCAGCCCAATCCGCGGTGAAAAGCCCGGGCGCACCATCAAGCAGCGCAACCGAAAGGCCCGAATCATCCGCGAGTGCGGGGAGGTTGGTGGAGATTGCGGCAGAGCGCGCCTTGATCGCTGCATTTTCAGCATACATCGTGCCGTTCTCGACCGGTTCAGGCAGGCCAAGCTCGCCCGCAGACACAAGCGAAACTCCAAATGGAGCGAGCAATTCGCCCATTTCTCTCAGCTTGCCTGCATTATGCGTGGCAAGCACGACCTTGCCTGTCAGTTGCCGGTTCACATCACAGCCATTTTCTGCAATTCGATGAGGCGACCTGTGCCAGTGCGCGCCAGCGCCAGCAGTTCCATGAGTTGCTCCTGGGTGAATGGTTCGCCTTCCGCAGTTCCCTGCACCTCGACGATGCCACCGGAGCTGGTCATCACGAAATTCGAATCGGTATCGCAGTTCGAATCCTCGACATAATCCAGATCGAGCACGGAAATGCCACCGACGATACCGCATGAAACGGCGGCGACATGGCTTTTCAGAGGATTGCCCTTGAGCATATCACGGGCTTTCATCCACTGGATGGCATCATGCAGCGCCACCCAGGCACCGGTGATTGCGGCTGTTCTGGTTCCGCCATCCGCCTGCAGAACGTCGCAATCCACCATGATCTGCCGCTCACCAAGCGCGGTCAGATCCACTACGGCCCGGAGCGACCGGCCGATCAGGCGCTGGATTTCCTGGGTTCGCCCGGAAGGCTTGCCGGAGGTTGATTCACGGCGTGTTCTGTCATGGGTCGCACGCGGCAGCATAGCGTATTCCGCCGTAACCCAGCCCGAACCCTTGCCACGCAACCAGGCCGGCGGCTTGTCCTCGACGGAAGCGGTACATAACACATGGGTTTCACCGAATTTCACGAGACACGAGCCTTCTGCATAGCGGGCAACCGCCCGGTCCAGCGAAACTTTGCGCATTTCATCATTGGCGCGTTTGGAAGGACGCATGGAAGCTCCGATTCATCAAGATCTGCGAATGTGACCCTCCTAAGCTGATGCCGCCTGCGGCGCAACGCCTCTTGCTGCACTCACCTCTTAGACGGGCCTTGCACAAGGGCTGTGCGTCCTTCGAGGCTCCTTCGCTGAGGTGCGAGCATGGCGAGCCTC
>JANNRX010000026.1:0-3362 GCA_031401875.1 Hyphomicrobiales bacterium
CCGTGACCGGGCCGAAGGCGTCGAGCGCCACGACCACGCCCGCCAGTGCCAGCATCGCCGTCGTCGCGATGGCGATGCCGAAGAGGCCTGCCAGCGAATACGAGGCGATGATGCCCGCCACGATGACGATGGTCGGCATCGCGGTCGATTCCAGCGAAACTGCAAGACCCTGGATCACGTTCGTGCCGTGACCCGTGACCGAAGCTTGCGCGATGGAGACGACCGGGCGCTTGCCCGTACCGGTGTAGTATTCAGTGATCACAACGATCAAAGCCGTCACGGCAAGACCGACCATGGCGCACCAGAACAACTGCCCGGATGTGAAGGTCACGCCGGCATTGGTATTGAACACCGTGCCGAAGCCACCGAGGATCCACATATGGACGGCAGCAATGGCGCCGATGGAAAGCACGCCGGCCGCAATGAAGCCCTTGTAAAGCGCGCCCATGATCGAGTTGTTGGCACCCAGCTTGACGAAGAAGGTGCCAGCAATCGAAGTGACGATGCAGGCTGCAGCCAGCGCCATCGGATAGATCATCATGGTGGTAAGGGTTGCACCCTGCCCGGCAAAGAAGATCGCCGAAAGAACCATGGTCGCAACCAGCGTCACGGCATAGGTCTCGAACAGGTCAGCGGCCATACCGGCGCAATCACCCACGTTATCACCCACGTTATCAGCGATGGTCGCAGGGTTGCGGGGATCATCTTCTGGAATGCCGGCTTCCACCTTGCCCACAAGATCGGCGCCGACGTCAGCGCCCTTGGTGAAGATACCGCCGCCCAGACGCGCGAAGATCGAAATCAGCGATGCGCCAAAGCCGAGAGCCACAAGCGCGTCGATGACAATGCGGCTCGATGGAGCATGACCGAGCAAGCCCGTGAGGATGCCGTAATAGACAGCGACACCCAGAAGGGCGAGACCAGCCACCAGCATGCCTGTCACGGCACCCGCCTTGAAGGCGACATCCAGACCGGAAGCCAGCGATTCTGATGCAGCCTGCGCCGTGCGGACATTGGCGCGAACCGAGACGTTCATGCCAATGAAGCCAGCCGCGCCCGAAAGCACCGCGCCAATCAGAAAGCCTGCGGCGACTTCCTTGCCCAGCAGATACCACAGCACGATGAGGAGCACCGCTCCTACGCCTGCGATTGTGTAGTATTGGCGCTTCAGATAGGCCTGCGCGCCTTCAGCTATGGCGCTCGAAATTTCCTGCATGCGCTGGTTGCCAGCGTCACGCTTCATGACATCGCTGTAAGCCCATGCTCCATAAACAATGGAGGTGAGGCCCAGCAGTATAATGATCGTCAGTGCGGTCATTGATTGTTTCCCTTGGTTTTCCAGTTTCCAAAGGGGATTGGCCGCGATCAGACGCGCTTCCTCCCGTTTCCGGTGAACGGGCTTTAGCAAAGCAAATCGATCTCGCCAAATGCTGATTGGGCTATTTTATGGCAATCAGCAAAAAATAAGACTTTTGTTCAATTGGTCTGGGCTGAATTGTTCCGCTGGAGCGCCATAAGGCCGATCAGAGCCGCAATACACAGCCCGGCAACCGGCATCAGCACGTTGTTGATCGTGTTCCAGCCCACCTTGGCGAGGAGATAGCCCGCAAGCAGCGAGCCAATGGTCGTGATCGAGAAAATCACGAAATCATTGAATCCCTGCACTTTGGCGCGCTCGGCGGGGGAATGGCAGTCGGTAATCATCGCGGTTGCGCCAATGAAGGCGAAATTCCAGCCGATACCCAGCAGCACCAGTGCCACCCAGAAATGGCCAAGCGTGAGACCCATCAGGTTCACCACGCCGCAAGCCGCCAGAATGACCATGCCCGCAATCACCATGCGCTCCTTGCCGAAACGCTGGATGAGCGTGCCCGTGAAAAAGCTCGGCGCGAACATGGCAATGATGTGCCACTGGATGCCCAGCGTCGAATCAACCACGCTATGCCCACATTGCACCATGGCGAGTGGGGCGGCGGTCATCACGAAATTCATCAGCGCCTGCGCCATGGTTCCGCACAGCACCGCCACAATGAAGCGCGGCTGGCGCGCGATGACAGCAAAGGGCCGCTGGCTGCCGGAGAGCACCTCTTCCCTGGACTGATCCACGAACTTGCGGGTTACAGCAATGGTTGCCAGGGCAAACACGGCCTGCCCGATAAAGCTTGCCACAAACAAATACGGCGGTAGCAGATCCTTGGTCCAGATCACCAGCTGCGGACCGATGAACGCAGCGGCCACGCCGCCTGTTAGCACCCAGGAGATCGCCTTGGGTCGGAATGCTGGCGTCGCAGTGTCAGCGGCAGCGTAGCGATAGCTCTGCACCACGGCCTGATACGCTCCAGCAAGGCAGGTCGCGATGCAAAACAGCGTGAAGGAGGAGAGGGCAATGCCGATGGCTGCCAGCACACCCGCCCAGGCACCCACAATATTTCCACCCATGAAGGTAGCCTTGCGGCCGAAGCGCTTGGCGGCGAAGGCAACCGGATAGGTCGCGAGCATGGTTCCGAACACGAAGGTGGACGCCGGCAGGGTAGCCCAGGCGACATCTGACGCCAGCGATTGCCCGACGATGCTGCCTGTCGCAAAGACCACGGCGGCATTGGCTCCGGCCAGACCACTGGCAACCGCAAGATACAGGGCGTTACGCTGCGCGAGACGATCGCCTGCGGGCGAAGAAGGGGATGGTATGATCATTGGCTCTTCATGCGCCCTTGCCTGTTTGAAGGCAAACGCGGATCCTTGATCGACAGGATCAGAGACTTTTATTCTGACCACTGAGCCTCGGGAGGAGGACTGCCAGGCAGTATGACGAGAAAAGCGGGGTTCTGAAACGCATTAGGATAAAGGGCGTTGGTTTGATGTCAAACGCGTTGGTGCAACAGCCCTGTCCGTACTCATGTTTGCTGTTACCCCTGAAGCCATCGCTGATAGCAAGACAGAGATGTTGATCTTTGAAGCAGAGCGGAAAAGATGAACAGCTATCCTCGTGGACCGGACAAGGGAGGGGCTGGCCAGAGCCTGCGCAAGGCAAGCGCCTTGGCCGTCCGGCAACCTCAGACGGTACGATTTCCCGCACTCGCGAACTTCGCGCCATCGGCATAAGCATGTACCGGATCGCCCGTGAGCGAGGTATCGGCAAGAGCGTGGCGCAGCGCGTGTGTCCCGCGCACGGGATCATAAGTGGAAAATTCCAGTTCCGACTGACCCTAGAGCATGACGTTATTAGACGGAAACAACTGCGTTGCAGCTGGGATGAGACGATCCTGTTTGATCCGGGCCGAGAGCGATCTGGTTGATCGGTCGAGGACCGGATCAAACAGGGCGCTCATCGCCAGCGCAACCCAGAGGGACGGGCTGATTTG
>JANNRX010000027.1:0-3532 GCA_031401875.1 Hyphomicrobiales bacterium
CAACAGGCGGTCGCCCCCAGCCGAACCAGTGTTACAGGCAACTGGACGGCAAAAGAAGCGGCGGGCGGTACTTGCCGCATGCTCTTGTCCAGTGCGCCAACGCTGGATCTCTACAAGGCTTCATCCACTGGTTGTCAATCAAGGGAATTGCAGCGCGTTTCGGCGTGGGAGCTTCGTGGCGAGGAAATCTATCTTTATGAGCCCGGTGGCGGCATCGCCGCGCGTCTGAAGCAGAGCGGACGTAATTTCGAAGGTTCTTCCGCTAAGACAGGCGCTCCGGTGACGCTCAGCAAGTAGCTGTTTACGCCAAACGGGTGAGCGGGACAGCTTGATAGAAATTCAGGCCGCCGCCACCGCAAGCGACAGGTTCTCGGACACGTCTTCCGCATCCTCAGGCATGATCATCAGATATTCAAGGCCATCGCCATGGGCGAGCCAGCGGGTTTCATGAATACCTGTGCTCGTCAAAGCCACCTTGGTGTCTCTCGCATCGGCCTGTCGCGCCAGACCAAAGCCCTGCAGCGCCAGCCGACCGCGTGCCGTGATCGACATTTCCAGATGCGCAACGCCGAGCGGCAGAGCGGTGCCGACGGGGTGGGAATAGACACGTGGAAGCCGTTGCCTGGTGCGCTCGCAATCCCTCAGAAGCGGCAGCAGTGCCAGTTCCCCAAGGCTGACAAGCTCGGTCACGCGGCCTGACTTGCTCAGGGCGCGGATGGTGCCGGGTGAGCGCGTGACAACGATGGAATCTTTCAGCTTTTCACCCAAACCATGGCGGATCGCGGTCTCCGCCGCAGCGGGAAGCACCACCAGCGCTTCGGGTTGTGCCTCAAGCTGCTGTTCAAGCATGGCGATATCGAAAGGTCCGTGCAATGCAACGGCAGTGCCGCTGATCAGGGGGGCAGCAACGGTCGAGACGAAGCCCGCAGCGGATACAGGCGCAAAGGTGGCAATGATGGAGCCGCGACCTGTCAGCCCGGAAATGGCGGAAAGCGCCAGTCCTTCGCTGATCAGTTGCGCATGACTGCGCGCATGGGGAACAATCTCCTCCCCGGATGTATCGAGTGTAAGCAGGGCAGTTGCAGAGGGCGAATCTCCGGGCAGGGGTCCTTGCCACAGTTCGCTGCCCTGCCATCCGTCGAGAGAGACGATGCCGTCGGGGGCGTGGGGGCCAAAAGCGCAGACGAAGCGGATGCCATAGAAGCGGCTGGCAGCCTCGCGCGCGTTCAGGGAAGGTTTGAGCTGTGCGTAGCGATTGACGGTGACAATCGCCTTGGCGCTGACTGCTTCAGCCGCCTTCTGGATCTGGGCGGCGGAAGCAACAACGGAAACAGGGCAGGGTGTGAGCCCCGCCAGCATCAGACCGACAAGTGCCACCACGCCATCCACCTGATTGGGCATGGCCACGAGCACCGCGTCACCCGGTGCCAGCCCCAGTGTGAGGATCTGTCTGGCGAAGGTCTGCACCAGCTGGCCGAATTCTCCAGCCGTTGTCTGGCGTCCGGGCTGATCACTCCAGCTCGCAATGTCAGGGGCGTCACTGAAGCTGCGGCGATCCGGCTTTGCCCTGGCGGAGGTGTCCACAAGCGAGCTGATTGTCAGATGCGACCAGGCACCGCGCAGCAGCAACTCTTCCGTTTTTTGCTTCTGGCCCATCAAGCACAACTCCAGACAAAGCTATTCCGCAACACATGATTCCCGCGAACACTGTAACCTTTCTTCACTCGCGCCACCATGTCTCAAAATTAATATCAAAACGCGGTGTTTTCCCCGGTCTTTTGATGGTGCTCTGGTGCGCCAGCCAACGGTCGGGTGCGAAATAAAGCGGCAGGACATAAAAGCCCGAGAGCAGCGAACGGTCGAGCGCACGCACCGCAGCCACGAAATCCTGACGCGTTGCCGCCATGCGGATGGCCTCCAGCATGGCATCGACCATGGGTGATTTCACGCCGGCATAGTTAAGGCTCGCCTCACGCTCTGCCGAGGCCGAGGAGAAGCGGTTTGGCTGCTCGACACCGGGCGACGCCGTGACGCCATAGGACCAGATGATTGCCTCGAAATCGAAGGTTCTGAGCCTGCGCCAATAGAGGCTTGAATCAACAAAACGCACCCGCAACTCGATGCCCGCTGGTTTCAGCGCATCGGCAAACGCAAGGCCAATCCGCTCCTGTTCGCGGGAGAGCGCCAGAAATTCCAGCTTCAGCGGTTGGCCGCTGGCCGTATGCACCATCTGGCCCTCGCGCAGGGCAAACCCTGCGTCCTTCAGCAGGTCGATGGCCGCCTGCATGCGCCGACGGTCCCGGCCCGATCCGTCAGAAGGGCGTGGCGCCCATTGGCCTTCGATGAAATCCGGCCTGATCGCATGGGCAAACGGCGCCAGCAAGGCCCGCTCGCGCGCATCGGCCGGACGCCCCACGGAAGAGAGCTCGGATTGGTCGAAATAGCTTGTCTGACGTTTGTAGACGCCCTGGAACAGATTCCGGTTCAGCCACTCGAAATCGAACATTTCGGTGAGTGCCTCACGCACTTTGATGTCCGAAAGCTGGGTTTTGCGGGTATTGAAGACAATACCAGTCATGCCGCGCGGCGCTTCAAAGCGCAGTTCTTCGCGTGTGATGCGGCCATCATTCACGGCGGGAAAGGCATAGCCGCCCAGCCATTTCGAAGGATCGGTTTCAAAGCGCACGTCGAAAAGCCCCACCTTGAACGCTTCAAAAAGGGCATTGCTGTCACGGTAGAAATCAACGCGGATTTCATCGAAATTGTGATGCCCTTTCAGGATCGGCAGATCCTTGCCCCAGAAATTCGGATTGCGCTTCAGGGTGAAGGTCTTTCCCGGCTCCAGTGCCGCCAGCAGATAAGGCCCTGTGCCCAGAGGCGGCTTGAAAGAAGGTTGCTCGAAGGTTTCGGGGGTGATGTCATGCTTGGCCAGTGTTGGCATCAGCGCCAGCAGCATCGGCAATTCGCCATCCGGCTCATTGAACACAAAGCGGATGCTGTGCCTGTCCGTGGTCTGCACATCCTTGACCCGGCGATAGGCATTGCGCTGCGCGGGGCGGCCTTTTTCCTTAAGCAACTCGAAAGTGAACCGGATGTCTTCGGATGTCACAGGTTTGCCATCCGCAAAAGCCGCTTTCGGATTGAGCCTGAATTCGACCCAGGAGCGATCCTGACCTGTCTCGATGCTTTCCGCCACCAGTCCATAAAGCGTGAAGGGCTCATCGGAAGAGCGCATCATCAAGGGTTGAACAATCAGTGTGTTGATACCACTTCCGGCGCTGACTTCCGGCACGGCTCCCCGCGAGATATAGGGGTTCATGCTGTCAAAGGTACCAAGCTGGCCAATGATGATACGTCCGCCTTTGGGCGCATTGATATTGGCATAGGGCAGGGCCGCAAAGTCTTTGGGAAGGGCAGGCGGACCATGGCGCGCGATCCCGTGCGAGGGCTCTGCATGCGCCGTCACGATCAGGCCTGAAGCAGGCAGCAACGCTCCACAGGCCAGTATCGCCGTGAGCATGGCCAATGACGA
>JANNRX010000028.1:0-3956 GCA_031401875.1 Hyphomicrobiales bacterium
CCGATCCAGACGCATGACAAGGCGGCGCTGGATTCCGACATGATCAATCCCGGCTTTTGCCGTCAGATATTCGACATGGGTGCAATATTGATCGAGAGTGGCACGCGGTGGAGGACCGGCCTGCGCGCGTCTCGTTGAAATCAGTTTGGGCATGTCGGAATCCAGAGCCGCCTTGTCATGCGTCTGGATCGGGCGAAACCAGTCGCGGATATCCTGGCTGAGGAAGGTGGGCACAAAGGTCGCCATGACGATGCCCCCGTTGGCTTTCAGCCGCACCAGCACGTCATCGGTGGTGTTGCGGGGATGATCGCATAACGTGCGTGCATTCGAATGGGTGATTGCAACAGGGGCTGTCGTGACATCCAGCACGTCATGCATGGCTTTTGTGGAGATATGGGAAAGATCGACCAGCAGGCCGATCCTGTTCATATGCGCGATGACGCTGCGGCCGAAATCGGTGAGGCCATTGTGGCGCGGCGCATCAGTAGCGCTATCCACCCAGTCCAGCGTCTCATTGTGGCAGAGCGTCATGTAACGCGCGCCAAGCGCATAGAACACGTCAAGCATTTCAAGCCGGTCGCCAATGCCGATGCCGCTTTCAACCGCGATGAAAGACGCGATCTTGCCCAGGCGCTTCGCCTTGCGGATATCGGAGGCTTTCAGGGCGGGCAGAAACACATCGGCATGGCGGCTGTTCATGTCCCGGATTAGCGCGATCAGTTCCAGCGTGAAACGTGTGGGGTTCTCTGCATTGCTGGGACAATACGCCGCCCAGAATTGCGCACCCACAAGGCCGCGCTTCAGGCGCGGAATATCGGTATCTGTCTCCTGATGCTCGCGGTTGAGATCATAGACAGCAAGATTGCCCTTGGCCTCTTTCTCCACGCGGATGACATAGGGCAGGTCATTGTGGCCATCGACGAGCGGCACGCGGCGCAGGAACGCTTGCGCGCGCTCCAGAGTCTTTTGGCTGGCCATGATGATCTCCTGTCAGATTTCGGTATTTCTCAAAGCAATTGATCGCGCAAACGACCTAGGCTTTCCTCGCGGCCAAGCACGGCCAGAACATCGAATATGCCCGGTGATGTCGCGTGACCGGTCAGCGCGGCTCGGAGGGGTTGCGCGAGCTGGCCGAGTTTGGCACCTGAGGTTTCTGACAGCACGCGCACGGCTGCCTCCGTGGTTGCGGCATCCCACTGGCTGACGCTCTCCAGAGCCGTGACAAGCTCCATAAGGCGCTCGCGACCGCCGTCCTCGAGCAATCCGGCGGCCTTTTCATCCAGCACAAGTGGCCGTTTCATGAAAAGAAACTGTGCGCCCTCCAGCAATTCGACAAGCGTCTTGGCGCGTTCCTTCAAGCCCGGCATCATGGCAAGCAAGGTAGCGCGCCCTGAGGCATCAAGATGTGCCGCAAAAGCCTCGCCGCCCTCCACATAGGGCAGAATATCTTCGAGTGCCTTGAGAAGATCAACATCGTCGCTCTGGCGCATGTAAATGCCATTCAGATTGGCGAGTTTTGCAAAATCAAAACGTGCAGCAGAGCGGCCAACATTCTTGAGATCAAAGAGCTGTGCCATTTCAGTCTCTGAAAATACCTCCTGATCGCCATGGCTCCAGCCGAGGCGCACCAGATAATTTCTGAGTGCCGCCGGGAGATAACCCATGGCGCGGTATGCCTCGACACCCAGTGCCCCATGGCGCTTGGAAAGCTTCGCACCATCCGGACCATGGATCAGCGGGATATGCGCCATCACAGGCACGGACCAGCCACAGGCCTGATAGATCTGCGTCTGGCGTGCACCATTGGTCAAATGGTCATCCCCCCGGATGATATGGGTAACGCCCATGTCGTGATCATCCACCACCACAGCAAGCATATAGGTCGGTGTGCCATCAGACCGGAGCAGCACCAGATCATCGAGATCCTTGTTGGCCCAGGTAACACGGCCCTGCACCTGATCCTCCACCACGGTTTCACCCTCGGCAGGCGCGCGCAGGCGAATGACGGGCTTCACGCCCGCTGGTGCCTCGCTCGGATCGCGGTCGCGCCAGCGCCCGTCATAGCGCATGGGCTTTCCGTCTGCCTTGGCCTTCTCCCGCATTTCCGTCAGCTCTTCCTGCGAGGCATAACAGAAATAGGCATTGCCTTTGGTCACCAGATCACGGGCAACTTCTGCATGGCGCGCGGCCCGGGCAAACTGGAAAATCGGTTCGCCATCCCCTTCAAGACCAAGCCATTTCAATCCGTCGAGAATGGCGTCGATGGCTTCGGGTGTCGAGCGTTCGCGGTCCGTATCCTCGATACGCAAAAGCATCTTGCCCCCGTGGCGTTTTGAATAGAGCCAGTTGAACAATGCCGTTCGCGCTCCACCGATGTGCAGAAAGCCCGTGGGGGAAGGGGCGAAGCGGGTGACGATGTTTGACATGCAGAAACTTCCAAAATTTCAGGGGTTTTACCCGGCATTTCATGGCCTGACGAGCGCGTGCAGCGCGTGTAGCATGGGTTTTGCCCTGCGTTAAGGGCGGTTTCCCGGAGTGATGGATCAGACGCGATGGTGCTACGACCTCGCCAGGCGAAGGCTGGAACGCGTGCTGTTCCGATTGATCTGCGTGATGAACGATTGCAGCTCTGGCGCGCATGGCTGGGGGCAGGCCTTGGGCGGTTATTCGACCTCAAAGCCGTCTTTATCAGTGAGCTCGACAGCAGACGGCTGTTTCTCTGGCTACCGGTTTGCATGGGGATCGGTGTTGCGCTGTTTTTTGCAGCGGATGGTGTTCCTTCTGCCTGGCCAGCCGCTGTTTGCGCCGGGGTTTGCGCCGCCATTGCATGGCGACATCGCTATCGGCTGTATAGGCCTGTTCTGCTGACTGGCGTGGCATTCGTTTTTGCTGGCTTTGCAGCCGCTGCATTCAGAACGGCACTTGTGGCAGCCCCGGCGCTGGACAGGCCCGCTTTTGCGACACTGACAGGTTTTGTTGAAGCGGTTGATGCCGGTCCGCAAGGCGGGCGCATGGTGCTGCGCCTGACGGGGTTTGAAACGTCGTTTGCTGTCACAAAACCGGAACGCCTGCGTGTGACATTCAAAGGGACGGGGCCACGCGCCGGGGATCATATTTCCGGAAAAGCGCGAATGATGCCGCCGCCGCAACCCGCTTTCCCGGGCGGATATGATTTCGCGCGGGACGCCTATTACCTCGGCCTTGGTGCCGTTGGCCGCTGGAGCGGGCCTATCAACCTCTCCCCACAGCCCTTTACGGCTCCCCTGCGGTTGAGGATCGCGGCTGCGATAGACAATGCCCGTAGCGATCTCACCACCCGGATCGCCCGGACAATTGGCGGACAGGCAGGGGCACTATCGGCAGCTCTCGTGACGGGCAAGCGTGGCCTGCTTGAGGATCCTGTCAATGAGCAGCTGCGCGCATCCGGCCTTTATCACATTGTTTCAATCTCGGGCCTGCATATGGTGCTCGCCGCCGGTGTTTTCTTCTGGCTGGCACGGGCTGCCCTTGTGCTGATCCCGGGAGTTGCCGAGCGCTATCCGATCAAGAAAATCGCCGCTGCAATCGCCATGCTGGGGGCAACAGCCTATTGCATTTTCTCGGGTTCGGAGGTCGCAACCGAGCGCTCACTGATCATGACGCTCGTGCTTCTTGGGGCCATTCTTTTCGACAGGCCAGCACTCTCCATGCGTAATCTGGCGCTAGCGGCCATGCTTGTGCTTGTGCGCGAACCCGAAACAATGGTGGGGCCGAGTTTCCAGATGTCCTTCGCCGCTGTTGCTGCCATGATCGCCGCGCATGAATGGTGGAATTCGAGACAAAACGGCAAGCGAGAACCCGCGAGCTGGGGGGGAATCGTGCTGCGTCGGCTTGCTCTTGCGGTGGCGGCGAGCCTTGCCACCACATTCATGCGCGGCGATCATGGCAGCAACAGCGGCGAAGGACATCTGGAAACT
>JANNRX010000029.1:0-1717 GCA_031401875.1 Hyphomicrobiales bacterium
CGTGCTTGCCACCCGTCAATTCGAGGAAATCGAAACCCCATTCATCATGCCATCGGGTGAAACACGCTGGCTTCGCTTTGGCCTGTTTCCGATTCTGGGACCGGACGGTGAAGTCCGTTATTTGGGCAGTGTAGTTTATGACATCGCAGAAGTGAGACAAGCACAGGCGGCGCTTCAAGAGTCCAAGGCGCTATTGGATGCCTTTTTCCGATATGCTCCCAATGCGATGCTGTTGATTGATCTGCACGGAAAACTTGTCATGATTAACGAAACAGCGGCCCAATTTTTTGGGGAGACGCCGGAAGCGTTGCTGGCTGGTGGAGAAGAGGCATTCACTGCCCGCTTTCCGGAAGCACGGTTCGTTATCCTGCCAGCGTTTTCGCGCGTGGTTGAAACCCGGACGTTCGAGCAGGTCGATACACAGTTTCGGATGCCGTCAGGCGAAATGCGGGAATTCAGTTTCACGTTTTTCCCCATTTTGGGACCAGACGGCGAACTCGCCTTCATCGGTAATATCTGTTTTGATCTGACGGATGGACGGCGCGCGCAAGCCGACCTCGCCAGATCAACCGATGCGCTCCACCAATCCGAAAAACTGGCCGCTCTCGGCTCAATGCTGGCGGGCGTCAGTCATGAACTCAACAACCCGCTTGCGGCGGTCATCGGGCAGGCCGCTTTGCTCGGAGAGGATCTCGAAGGCACCGAACATGTCGACCGAGTGAGCAAGATCAAACGCGCCGCAGACCGATGCGCGCGGATTGTCCAGAGCTTCCTTGCGATGGCGCGGCAACGGGCGCCGGAATACCGGCCAGTCGAGATTAACGATCAAATCCGAGCCGCTGTCGAGCTGACCGAATATCAGATGCGCGCCGCCAATGTGGTGCTGGAACTGCACCTTCAAGATGGTTTGCACGTGATTGATGCGGACCCGGATCAACTGCATCAGGTCATCGTCAATCTGCTCACCAATGCACGGCAAGCTCTCGAGGAATGCAGCGGCGAGCGCACCATCACCATCGTAACATCAGGCAAGGGGAAAAATCTCAAGCTGAAAATTGCGGACAATGGCAAGGGCATCGATGCCGCCGCCCGTGAGCGCATCTTTGATCCATTCTTCACCACCAAGGATGTTGGATCGGGAACCGGGATCGGCCTGTCTTATTCGCTCGGGATCATCGAGGCCCATGGCGGAACGCTAACCCTTGAGGACGCAGAGACCGGCACGGTGTTTGCGATCACGCTGCCTGCAAGTCGCAAAGACAAAGGCAGTGTTAAGACGGAGCCGGTGACGCAAACAAAGGCCAACGGCCGGGCGCTGGTTATCGACGATGAAGAGGATGTTGCCGAAACTCTGGCAGATATGCTCAGCCGCATGGGTATGGACGTTGTGGTGGCGATTGGCGGGCGCGAGGGACAAGCGGCGATGCGAGGCGAAGCCGCATTCGACATCATTTTGTCTGACATCCGCATGCCCGATCTCGATGGCCCCGCATTGTTTGCATGGATCACCGCCAACCGCCCGGATATGGCAGAAAAAGTAGCCTTTGTGACGGGTGACACGTTGAGCGGACATGCCGCAGATTTCCTTGAGGGATCATCTTGTCCGGTCCTAGAAAAACCCTTCACGCCCGCCGCGTTGAGAGAGCTTGTGGCACAGTTGCTAGCCAAGGAGCCGTTACAATTGTGACAAAGCACCCGCCAAGACGGCGTCTTGCTG
>JANNRX010000030.1:0-7378 GCA_031401875.1 Hyphomicrobiales bacterium
GTCGCGCCATCATCTCCAGATAGGTCACGATTGCGGCGATCTTGCCGGGCGGAAGAGGGTGATAGCCGTTTGCAAACATGGGAGGAGATTATCGCGGAGACCGAACGCGCGTCAAACCGAGCCGAGATTCTTGAGCCTGGCACGGGGGTGAATCTCGCCCTGCGCCATCACGGCGGTGGAAGGTCGGAAACGCTCCACGATGGCCCGTACATATTGACGGACGATGGATGACGTGACGAGCACGGGCATTTCGCCATCGCGGGCCGCGGCGTCAAAGACATCCCGCAAGGTGAGCACGAAATCCTGCAACCTGGAGGGTTGCATGGCCAGATGACGCGATTCTGCCTCGCCGACGAGTGACTGATTGAAGGCGTCTTCCCAGGCTGGTGAAAGGGTGATGATCGGCAGTTGTCCGTCCATACCGGTATGCTGGGCACAGATCTGCCGTCCCAGACGAGAGCGCACATGCTCGGTCATGAGTTTGGGATCACGCACCTGTCCCGCCACTTCCGAGATGGCTTCGAGAATCGCCCCGAGATCACGGATGGAAACGCGCTCTGACAGCAGGAGTTGCAGGACGCGCTGGATTCCCGTTGTTGAAATCTGTGTCGGCACGATTTCCTTCAGGAGATCCTGATGCTCCTTGGACAATTCCTTGAGCAGCTTCTGCACCTCGACGAAGGAGAGAAGATCCGCCGTGTTGTTCTTGATCACCTCGGTGAGATGCGTGGAGATCACAGTCGGCGCGTCAACGACCGTGTAACCTCTGAGCTGCGCCTCTTCGCGCATGCCCTGGTCGATCCAGGTCGCGGGAAGGCCGAAAGTCGGCTCGGTCAGGTGCTGACCGGGAAGCTGTACCTGACCACCCGTCGGGTCCATGGCCATGACGGCATTGGGGAAGACCTGGCCGGTGCCGGCCTCCACCTCCTTGATGCGGATGACATAGGCGTTGGATTCAAGCTGCACATTGTCAAGAATGCGCACGGCAGGCATCACCAGCCCGAGTTCACCTGCGAGCTGCTTGCGCAAGGCCTTGATCTGTTCAGTCAACCGGTCATGGCCATTCTCGCCGTTGACGAGCGGCAGCAGGCCGTAACCGATCTCGATCTTGAGATCATCCATCTTGAGGGATGCCCCGATGGGCTCTTCGGACTCCCCGGTTTTGGCAGCATTACTGGCCTGTTCCTGGGCATTCTTGGCCGTAGTGCCTTCCTGATCCTTGCCAATCCGGTAGGCGAGATAACCCGCTCCGGCGCCCAGTGCCCAGAAGGGTATCAAGGGCATGCCGGGCAGGATTCCCAGAACAAGCATGACAGCCGCGGACATGCCCAGCGCCTTTGGGTTTTTCGAGAGCTGGCTTGAAAGCGCTTTGGACGCCTGGCCGCTGACGCCGGATTTCGACACGAGCAGGCCTGCCGCAGTCGAGACGATCAGCGCTGGAATCTGCGTGACCAGCCCGTCGCCCACGGTCAGCAGCGTATACACCCGCCCGGCATCACCGAAGGACATGTTCTGCTGCATCACGCCGATGATGATACCGCCAATGATATTGATGAAGGTAATCAGAAGCCCGGCGATGGCATCGCCGCGCACGAATTTCGAGGCACCATCCATGGCACCGAAAAAGGAGGCTTCGTCCTCAAGCGCCTTGCGACGGGCTTTCGCCTGTTCCTGATCAATGAGCCCGGTGTTGAGATCGGCATCGATCGCCATCTGCTTGCCCGGCATTGCATCAAGGGTGAACCTTGCGGCAACTTCAGCGATGCGGCCGGAACCCTTGGTGATGACGATGAAGTTCACGATCACCAGAATGGCAAAGACGATGATGCCGATGACAAAATTGCCACTCATCACGAATTGTCCGAAGGCTTCGATCACATGACCCGCTGCTCCTGGCCCGGTGTGGCCGTTGGCAAGGATCAACCGCGTGGACGCAAGGTTCAGTGCCAGCCGCAGCATCGTGGCGATCAACAGCAGTGTCGGGAAAATGGTGAATTCCA
This sequence comes from Hyphomicrobiales bacterium, assembly GCA_031401875.1. Classification (GTDB taxonomy): domain Bacteria; phylum Pseudomonadota; class Alphaproteobacteria; order Rhizobiales; family Beijerinckiaceae; genus JADCCX01. The sequence goes on from JANNRX010000030.1 coordinate 2,001, forward strand.
GAGGCGCTGAAATGAACAGCGAGACCATCAGGATCAGAACCGAAAGAATGATCGATGCCGCCAGAAATACATCGAGCAGAACCGGAGGCAGTGGTACGATCAGAATCGCCAGAATCAGCATCACGCCGATAGCGAGGCCGATATCGCCGCGCTTGAGCATATCCGTGATTGTGGACAGCTGGAAGCCGCCAGCTGTCGCTGGCTGGCCGTTGGCCTGAATCATACTCACATCGGTCATCGTCAGCCCAAACCCCGGTGTGTTCCGCCGCATCACGCAGGCAGGCGCACCCGGCAATCTTTGCCGTGTTTATGGTTGAGGAGTGGTTAACGCGGGCATGATCGACCATAATTTGCGCGTGCCGCAGAATTGTCTGTTCTCCGCCGTAATTATCCGCAACTTTGACAGCACCCAAACACGGCATCGCGGTGTCAGGCAGCCTGCAATCTGTCACCGTGCAGGGCCCGTGCCCGTTGATTGGAGAAAACCCATGCTTCGTCTTGTAACCGCTGCCCTGCTCGCGAGTGTCGCCCCTGTTGTTTCCGCTGAAATTACAGCCTCATCAAAGATTGACGGTGTTATTGTTTATCCCGGCGCCGCCGCCATCACGCGCTTGCTTGACGTCGAGATTCCTGCGGGCGCGCACACTATCGTGGTCGCGGGCCTGCCGCAGGCTTTGGACCCGAATTCACTCCGGATTGAGGGCGTTTCGAGTGGCTCTTTGCAGATCGGCTCCGTCGAGATGCGGACGCAACCCGTTGTGGGCGTCTCACCTGTGACAAACGAAGTGGCGGCGCGGCTGAAAAAACTGCGTGAGGACCGCGAGCGCAAGACAAGCGAGATCGGCGCGCTGAACGCCAAGCAGGCCATGATCACGGCGATTGGCCAGCAAGCACCGACCATTCTGGGTGGCAAGGACAAACCTGCTGATCCAGCGGAATGGTCCAAGGCCTGGGACGCTGTTGGGCTGGGCCTCACCAAGGTTGCCGACGAAATCCGGGAGGCCAACGCCGGTCTCCGCCTGATCGACGAGGAAATTATCGCCATTGGCCGTCAGGGTGGAAACAATCTCCGGGTGGGTATCACCCGCGCAGCCAACATCAGCGTTGAAAGCCAGGGTGGTGCGAAGGCGACGCTCAAGCTCTCCTATCAGGTCGCGGGCGTCAGCTGGCGGCCGTCCTACGATGCCGCGCTGACCACGGGATCGGCACAGGCGAAGCCCAAATTGTCTTGGGTCCGTCGCGCTGTCATTTCCCAGCGCACGGGCGAGGACTGGAACGATGTGACACTCTCCGTCTCCACAGCGCGCACCCAGGGCGGCACGCAGGTTCCCGATCTGCCTCCGATGCGGGTGGGCTTCAACGAGCCGTCACCGATTGTGCAGAATTCATCTCCACTGCGGACACGGGCGCAGGGAGCGCTTGTGCAAGAAAAGCGCAGGGGTGACAGCAGCCTTGAAAAGGAGGAGCCGACGGATGCGGCCAAGCCTGCCGCGCCGGCACCTGCTCCCGTTGTCCAGCAGCAGGCGCAGCTCGAAGTTTCGGGTTTTTCCGCGCAATTCACAGTGCCCGGCCGCATCAGCATCACAACGGATGGCAGCACACGCTCCTTCCGTCTCGGCGGGCGCGACACGGAGCCAGCGCTGATTGTCAAAGCCGCACCTGGTCTTGATCCCAAAGCCTATCTTGAGGCCCGGTTCAGCAACGACGAGGAAGCGCCGCTCCTGCCAGGCGAGGTGTCACTCACGCGCGACGGTGTTTTTGTCGGGCGAGGCAAGATCGGCCAGATTGCGTCCGGCGATTTCGTTGGTATGGGCTTTGGTGTGGATGACCGGGTGAAAGTGACCCGCGTGCCTGTTCGCCGTCGTGAGACGGAAGCCAGCTGGTTGCAAGGTCAACGAGGCGATCTGCGTGAATTCAAGACGACTGTGAAAAGTCTCCATGACAGGCCCATGAAAATCACGATCCTTGATCAGATCCCCTATTCGGAGAACAATACAATCACGGTCGAAGCTCTCGCGAACATGACACCCGCCACAGAAAAGACAGTGCAGGACAAGCGCGGCGTCATGGCCTGGAGCTATGAGTACAAGCCGGGCGAGGAGAAGGAAATTCGTACCGGGTTCCGCATTCGCTTCCCGAATGACCGTGAATTGGTGCTGGAACCACAGCCGATTGCACGTTGAGCCAACTTCAGACTTTACGGATCAGTTCTGATCGCGTAACGGCTCGCAGGAACAGCCCGGCACTGCGCTCTGTTCGCGGCCGGGCTTTTCCTTGCCAATCGTATGTTTTCTGAAGCAGCAAGGACGGAACCGTCATGGGTAACGTGGTCGTGGTTGGCGCCCAGTGGGGTGACGAAGGCAAAGGCAAGATTGTCGACTGGCTCTCCGAGCAGGCGGACGTTGTCGTGCGCTTTCAGGGGGGGCATAACGCTGGCCACACGCTGGTGATTAATGGCGTCGTCTACAAGCTGAGCCTGTTGCCATCCGGCATTGTCCGCCCCGGCAAGCTCTCCATCATCGGCAATGGCGTTGTCGTTGACCCTTGGCATTTCATCGAGGAGACGGCGAAACTGCGCGCCCAGGGTGTCGCCATCACGCGGGACAATCTGCGCATCGCCGAGAACGCCACGCTCATCCTGCCGCTGCACCGCGAGCTAGATCATTTCCGCGAAACCAGCAATTCCGGCATGAAGATCGGCACAACCAAGCGCGGCATCGGTCCCGCCTATGAGGACAAGGTTGGCCGCCGCGCAATCCGCGTTATCGATCTGGCGGATCCTGCGAGCCTTGGCTCCAAGGTTGAGCGCCTGCTGACCCATCACAACGCCCTGCGCCGTGGTCTTGGTATTGAGGAAATCGATGGTGACAAGCTGGTGGCCGAGCTGACCGCAGTCGCACCCGCCATCCTGCCCTATGTCGATACTGTCTGGCTGTTGCTGGATCAGGAGCGTCGTGCGGGCAAGCGTATTCTCTTTGAAGGTGCGCAAGGTGCGCTTCTCGACGTTGATCACGGCACGTATCCCTATGTGACGTCATCGAACATTGTGGCCTCTCAGGCGGCGACCGGTTCTGGTCTTGGCCCGTCAGCCGTGGGCTACGTGCTGGGCATCGCCAAGGCTTATACGACACGCGTTGGCGAAGGTCCGTTTCCAACCGAGCTGTTTGACGAGATCGGCGAGGAAATTGGCCTGAAGGGCAAGGAATTCGGCACCGTTACGGGCCGCAAGCGCCGCTGTGGCTGGTTTGATGCCGTGCTTGTACGTCAGACAATCCGCACCTCAGGCATCAACGGTATCGCCTTTACCAAGCTTGATGTTCTGGATGGTTTCAAGGAACTCAAGGTCTGTACAGGATATGAACTCGATGGCCGTGTGATCGATCACTTGCCCGCCAGTGCGCTGGAACAGGCCCGTGTAAAGCCCATTTACGAGACCATCGAGGGGTGGAGTGATTCGACGGCGGGTGCCCGTTCCTGGGCTGAGTTACCGGCACAAGCCATCAAATATGTGCGGCGTGTCGAGGAATTGATTGGCGCGCCGGTGACTGTTCTCTCTACAAGTCCCGAGCGTGACGATACAATCCTGATGCGCAATCCATTTGAAGGCTGATACGTTTAGAAAAAGGTGGTCTGACATCAAACAGCACAATTTTGGTAATGCTGATGCCTCAATCAGTGATTTTCATGCTTGGCTTTGGCTCATGCCTATGACACGACGCAGATAATGGCAGATTATTATCCTCTTTTGGCCAAGGCTGTTGCCGGCCTCGATCCGAATACACGGGATGCTCGCAAGGGTATCTTTGACCGTGCGCGTTCTGCATTGAACCGCCAGTTTGCCAGCATGGATCCTCCGGCCGACAAGGCCATTCTCGATCGTGAGCTTCTTGCGCTGGAAACGGTGATTGAAAGGGTTGAGGCTGAGCAGCGCGCTGCGATGCGGACCGATGCCGAGACAGATGTCTCTGCCCTGGATGAAGTGCCGCTAGCGCCCATTGCAAAACCGCGACCGCAAATTTCAGCACAGCAGAAGCACGGCGCCAAGAACCGCAAGCCCATGATTGCCGTGGGGCTCTCCCTTGGCGTCATCGCTGTGATGGCGATTGCGACACTGGCATTCCTGCGCCGGGACCAGCCACCTGCTCTGGCCAGCCGTCCTGCAACAGCGGTGCAGCAGCCGGCTCAGCCCAATGTGGTGCAAGCCAAACCCGTGGACCGTGTTGTGACAGGTCCTGATCAGCCAGCCTCATCGCCGCCGCAGGCTTCGTCTCCGGCACCCGGCGTAACCCAGCCGGGTATCGCTTCTGCCCCAAGACCTCAGTCTACGGTTCCTCAGTCTACGGTTCCTCAGTCTACGGTTCCTCAGTCTACGGTTCCTGTCGTTCCTCAATCGCCTCCCGGGGCGGCTTCAACACCTCCAGGACTACCTGTTGCACCATCACCTCCGGTGCTGGCCGTTGCAAACCGCATGCTTCTGCTTTTGCAGGGCACAGAGCAGGGACAGCAGACAGTGGTCAAGCAAGGATCGGTGGTCTGGCGTACGGAAGTCATCAGTGGTGGTCAGGGGCAACCCTTGCTGCAAGCCATCAAGGCTGGAGTTGATGTTCCGGAAACGAATTTGCGCTCTGACATCACGATCCAGCGCAACCGCGATCCCGCATTTCCAGCGTCGCACACGATCCAGATCGCCTTTTCATCGGTTGGAAAATCTGAACTGGGGCCAATCCAGACGGTCAACCAGATCGAGCTTCGCCAGGTCGAGAATCAGGTGGGCTATGCCCTTGCTGGTCAGGGCATAGCCGTTGTTGAAAATCTTTTTTTGGTGGCTTTGGCGCAGGCTGAACCAGCCCGTTCAAACAATGAGGACATGCTCAAATCACGGCCCTATATCTTCATAGAGTTCGTGACGACAGCTGGTCGTCGCGGAGCAATGCTCATTGAAAAAGGCGTCAGTGGCCAGCAGGCTTTTGATGATGCCTTCCGCAGTTGGCAATAATACGAGAGACGATCAAAAAACGTCGATTGTCCTGCACATCAATGGATAGTCTTGCTTTCCATTTCATGGCGCAGTTTGGTGATGGCGTCTTTTAGCTTGAGTTTTTGTCGCTTGAGACCGAGAAGTTTGGCGCTGTCAGTATTGGCGTGCTGGAGTTCCGTTGCTATCTCTGAATCCAGGGATCGGTGCTTGCGCTCCAGTTCCGCCAAATGTGTTTGAAGGGACATCAATTCACCTCTTTCGTTACACGGCAAACGAATGGTGGCACAGGTTTGATGGCATGTCCAAAAACTTCGATCTTGCGTTGCAACATGATTGATAAAAGGTTGCCGGAGCCGTTTTCCTATTCTCCAGAGGGCTGCACAAAAGTGTTGAGCCAGAG